>JAZFUB010000261.1:0-13245 GCA_036447015.1 Thermoguttaceae bacterium
CCCATCGTACGCATTGTGTCACGCAATCGTCTTTTCGGGGCCGGGCTTGCCGGGCGGTTTTCTAACTGCTCTGGCCGGAATAAACGCGCCGGGCAAGCCCGGCCGCTAAACACGCTTGCGATGCAACCGAGCGCTGTAACACCAGTGAACAGACCGGGAGAATCTCGATGTCTTGTCGGAGCCGATTGTTGTGCGTAGTGGCGGTCGTCTTCCTTCTTGGCGGACGGCCCGTCGGAGCCGACGAGAAGCCCTCGTGGCCGCCGAAGTTGTACGGATTCTGCATGGAACTGCCGGCGGTTCCGAACCCGTCGATCCCGGCGCAGGCCAAACTGCTGGGCGAACTGGGATTCGACGGTGTGGGGTATCCGCTCTGGTTCGGCGACGAGTTGGACAAGAACCTTCGCTCGTTGGATGAGGCCGGAGTGACGCTTCACCTCGTCTACATGACGGTCAATCTCGATCCGAAGAAGCCGGCCTTCGACCCACGTGTGCCCGACGCGATCGCCAAACTCGAGGGGCGGCCGGTTACCGTTTCCGTCTTGCTCCGCGGCTTCCCGCCCGGCGATCCGCGAGGCCGGCAACGGGCCGTCGAGGTTCTTCGCCAGCTTGGCGACCTGGCCGCCAAGTCCGACCTGCGCGTCTCGATTTACCACCACCTGAACGACTGGACCGAGAGTTTCTTGTATTCGCTGGAAGTGGTGAAGAGCGTCGACCGCCCCAACGTCGGTGTGAACTTCAACCTCTGTCACTGGCT
This sequence comes from Thermoguttaceae bacterium, assembly GCA_036447015.1. Taxonomy (GTDB): domain Bacteria; phylum Planctomycetota; class Planctomycetia; order Pirellulales; family Thermoguttaceae; genus JAZFUB01. The sequence continues at coordinate 755 of JAZFUB010000261.1, forward strand.
CAAAGTCGACGGCGACAAGGACTATCGGCCCGTCTTGCGAGAGAATGGCGAGCGAATCTTCGCCGTCACGATCAACGGGGCCCAGCGTGACGCGACGGCTTGGACGGGAGGATTGATTCAACCACTCGATCGGGGTGACTTCGACAACCGGGAGTTGCTGGGACTCCTGCGGGAGATCGGCTACGATGGCCCCGTCGGACTGATGTGTTACGGGATCCCCGACGACACCCGCGAGCATCTTCAGCGTTCGATGCAGGTGTGGAAATCCTGGCAGGGGCAGTTCCCGTTCGACACGGGCCGTCTCAGGGGCGTTTTGCGACCTCAGGGCAAATCGATGGGCCTTGCGTCGGTCGTCGATGTGGCGACGGGCACGACCCTGAGCCACTCGATGGGCATCTTTTCCCACTACCGGCTGCTGGAGACCGCCAACCGCCATGGGCACGCAGCCTGGGATTGGCCGAGCGAGTCGAACCTGTTGGCCGACGGGGCCATCGAAGCGGTCTGGACGGCCGACCAGATGCATCCCTTCGACTTGAAGGCCGTTTATCGCTGGACGAAGCCCGACACGCTGGATCTCGTCACCACCGTGACGGCCAAGAAGGATCTGGCACGGTTCGAAGTCTTCCTGGCGTCGTACTTCAACGGTTTTGCCGAGTCGTGGGTCTACGCGAAAGACCCAGCCGAGCCGGATGGCACTGCCCAGCCGGATGGCCAACCCCTGTTTCTGGAAGCGAGCCGCGATAAAGGTGCTTGGCAGATGTTTCCTCGCGACGAGCGGGCAATCGAGATGATCCACGATGGGCGTTGGAAGCAGCCTCCGAATCCGATCCAGTGGGCAATCCGCCCGACACTGGCCGGCCCGCTGGGGATGCGGCGCGACCGCCAGACCGGATTGGTTGCGCTGGTGATGGCGCCGCCGGAAGATTGCTTCGCCGTCGCGACACCTCAAAGCGAGGAGGGGCACCGCTCGCTTTATCTGTCGCTCTTCGGGCAGGACCTCAAAGCGGGGCAAACGGCGGTCGCTCGTTCGCGTCTGGTCATTCGGCCAGACATCTCCTTCGAGGATGCCGTACGCATTTATGAGGAATATCTCAACGAGTGCGGAACTGGAGAGTAGCCGAGTTGCCCCACTTGCCCTAGAATACCAGCATGATTGTGGATCTCATTCTCGGCACGGCCGGACATATCGACCATGGTAAGACCGCGCTGGTCAAGGCGCTGACCGGGGTCGATACCGATCGGCTGCCCGAGGAGAAACGCCGGGGAATTACTATCGAGTTGGGATTCGCCGAGCTCGTCTTGGGCGACCATCGGTTGGGGATCGTCGACGTGCCGGGCCACGAACGGTTCGTGCGCAACATGCTGGCCGGGGCCACCGGAACCGACCTGGCGCTGTTGGTCGTCGCGGCCGACGATTCCGTCAAGCCGCAAACCGTCGAACACCTGCAAATCCTCCGGCTGCTGCACCTCGACGCCGGCGTGATCGCCCTGACCAAGTGCGATCTGCCCGAGCCGGATTGGATCGATCTGGTCGAAGAGGAAGTCCGCGACCTGGTGGCCGACACGTTCCTGGCCGACGCCCCGATCGTGCGAACCAGCGCGGTGACCGGTCTGGGGCTCGACGAGTTACGTACGGCCTTGGCCGACGCGGCCGACAAGGCGGTCCAATCGGGCCGTCGTCGCCTCTCGGGCCCGTTTCGCATGGCGATCGATCGGGCCTTCACCGTCGCCGGCCATGGCACGGTGGTCACCGGCAGCGTGCTCGGCGGCCGAGCCGACGTGGGTGACGAACTGGACGTCGAACCGGGCGGAACTCGCGTTCGTGTTCGCAGCCTCCAGAACCACGGCCGCCCGGTCGAGCAGATCCACCGCGGCCAACGGGCGGCGATCAACCTGGCCGGCATCCGTCACGACCAGTTGCAGCGGGGACACGAACTGGCGTCGCCGGGACACCTGATTCCCAGCCGGCGGTTGTCCGTGCGCTTGAACCTTCTGCCGACGGCCCCCCGACCGTTGAAGAATCGGGCTCGCGTGCGGTTGCACGTCGGAACGGCCGAACTGATGGCCCGGGTCGTGCTGCTGGATCGGGATCAACTCAGCCCGGGCGATTGGGCCTCCGTCCAGGTCTTTCTGAGCCGACCGGCCGTGACCACTTGGAGCCAGCCGCTGGTCGTGCGCAGCGAGTCGCCGGTCGAGACCATCGGCGGCGGGCAGGTGCTCGACCCGGATGCGCCGAAACTTCGTCGCGGACAGGAATCCGCGCTGTCGCGACTGGCAGATCTCTGGTCGGAGGATGCCGTGGTTCGTGCATCGGCGGCGCTCTACTTCGCCGGCTGTCGCGAGCGGGCATCGACCGACTGGCAGCCGGAGGATCTGGCCCGGACTGCCGGTGTCGACGATGTGCAGGACGTCTGCGGCCGGTTGATCGACCGGGGCGAATTGGTCGAGATAGCCGTTTCGCGCACTCGAACGTTTCGCGTCCATCGTGCGGTTCTGGAGGAACTGGCCGGTCGCGTCGAATCGACCCTGAAAAAGATGCACCGGCAGTATCCGCTGAAATCGCAGTTGGATCGAGCCCGATTGGTTAGCCGGTTCGCCTATCTGCGCAACGACCCGCTGCTGCGATCATTGTTGGAGCGTATGGCGGCCGAGGGTCGAGTCAAGCTCACCGAGCGCGGCATCGGTCTGTCGGGGCATGGGCCGCAACTCTCCTCGGGGCAACGGGACCTGTTGGAGCAGATCGTCGAGATCTTCTCCGCCGCAGGCTATCAGCCGCCGTCGCTGAAGCAGCTTGCCTCGCAGGCCACGCACCATCAGGACGACGTCCCCCAGTTGGTCCAACTGGCCGAAGCCGACGGCCGATTGGTGCGGATCTCGTCGGAATTCTATCTGGAAGCCGAGTTGGAGCGGCGGATGCGGGAAACCGTGGCCGAAAAACTTTCCGGCGGCGAGGGCTTGACGGTCAGCCAAATTCGTGAAATCCTGGCCACCAGTCGGAAATATGCGGTACCTTTGTGTGAACACCTCGATCGGGTCGGGGTGACCAAGCGGCAAGGCGACATCCGCGTGCCGGGCGGTTAGTACGACAATCTTCATCAATCAACGTGGTGCCATCATGTCACGCAATCCGTTACGCAGCATCCCCTCGATCAGCGAACTCTTGGAGAGTCCGCAACTGCACACGCTGGTCGACAAAATCAGCCACAACGTCGTGGTCACGACGGCGCGGAACGTGCTCGACGAGATCCGCACCGAGATCCAGACGGCCGCTTCGGAAAAGACCTTGCCGAGCGTCTCCGATCTGGCCGAACGGATCGCCAAACGGGTCGTCGAAGGCGAGGTCCCCTCGCTGCGGCCGGTGATCAATGCGACGGGAATCCTCCTGCACACCGGCCTTGGCCGTGCACCTTTGGCCGAGGAAGTGATCGAAGAACTCATCGCCGTCGCCCGGGACTACGCGAGTGTCGAAGTCGATCTGCATTCCGGCGAACGATCGCAACGCAAGGTGGCCGTCGAGAATCTGCTCAGGGAACTGACCGGAGCCGAAGCGGCGATGGTCGTCAACAACAACGCCGGCGCAACGCTGCTGGCGCTTGCCGCCATGGCTCAAGGACGCGAGGTGATCGTCTCGCGCGGCCAACTGATCGAAATCGGCGGCAGCTTCCGCCTGCCCGAGGTGATGGCGGCCAGCGGTGCCGTGTTGCGGGAAGTCGGCACGACGAACAAGACCCGGGCGGAAGATTATGCCGATGCGATCACCGACGCGGCGGCCGCCCTGATGCTGGTCCATCCGAGCAATTTCAGGATCGTCGGCTTCTCGTCCACCGCAACCCTTGCGGAGCTGGTCGAACTGGGACGCCGTCGCCACTTGCCCGTGATTCACGACATCGGCTCCGGTGCGATGATCGACTTCGAGCAGTTCGGATTCCAGGACGAGCCGATTGCCTCGCAGAGCATCAAGACGGGGGCCGATATCGTCCTGCTGAGCGGCGACAAGCTGCTCGGCGGGCCGCAATGCGGTATCATTCTTGGACGCAAGACACTGGTCGAGCAGATCGAGCGACATCCGCTTGCCCGGGCGTTGCGCGTCGACAAGCTCACGCTCGGGGCCCTGGCGGCGACGTTGCGTCTGTATCGAGATCCTCAGAAGGCACAACGGTCCATCCCTCTGCTCCAGTTGCTCGGCACGTCGGTGGAGAATCTGCAGAACCGGGCCGAGCGGCTCGCCCCCCAGATTGATGCTACTGCTGTCATCGAGAAGGCGGAGGCCGTGGCCGGATCGACCTTTTTGGGCGGAGGATCGATTCCTACGCAAGAACTGGCCACATGGTGCATCTCCGTCAAACCGGCCCATGGGAGCGTCGACCGGTTGGCGGCCGTCTTGCGCACGGCCTCGCCACCGGTTGTCGGCCGCATTCAGCAGGATCGGCTATTGCTGGACCTCCGCAGCGTTCTGCCACGTCAGGATGCCCAGCTAGTTGCCGCCATCGACGCAATCGGCAAAGAGGCCGCCGAGGAAAACAACTCCTCGGACATCGCTGCGGAATAATCAGGGAATAATCACCGTCCGGTTCAGAGAATCGTACTAGCGCGCTAGCGCGGCCGCCTCGACTGATGCCCCTTCGGTGTTACAACGAAACACTCAAAGGGACGTGATACTTGCTGTCCGGGCGAGGTTCTTGTAGACCTACGGGGTGAACTCAAGAGTCTCGGCCGTTATAATGGTCTGACCGGATTCGGCACATTCCTCGCAACCCACATAGGCCGTCTCCCCGACATGCCGAATTGTTCGCGGCGGGCTACAATGTTGTAATAATGCAGCACGGGCTGCCTCACGCCGCGACCATGCCACTACCACCCACGCGAAGGAAAGCGAACGTGCGATTGCCGGTCTTCCACGCCTTGATCTTATCAGCGTCCCTAGGGCTCTTGGCGAGTTTCGTGCTCGCGCAAGACGCTCCGAAGCGTCAACTCGACCCCCAGGGAGCGAAGGGCCAGGCATCGATCGCACGGGAACATCATCCCTGGGGTCGCTTCGAACCGGGCGCCTGGAAGTTGGTCCACGTGGTGACCGAGACGCTCGATGAGAAGGGGGAGGTGGCCAGCACAAGCACCACCGAGACGAAAACGACCCTGGTCAAAGTCGAAAAAGACGGCGTAACGTTAAAGGTCGAAGTCTCCGTGAAAGTTGCCGGAAAAGTGTTCGATGCCGAGCCACAGACCGTCAAACAGGGGTTTCACGGCGAACTGATCGGCGAGCAACTGAAAATCAAGGAGGCTGGAAAGGGAGAGGTCACCATCGAGCAACGGAAAATTCCCTGCCAAGTCCTACGGTTGGAAAACTCCGGCTCGACCAGTAACACCGTCACGAACCTCTATTACTCGGCCCAGGTCGCCCCGCACATCCTCCGCCGCGAGAGCGTGACTACGGATCTGGACGGTGACACGATTTTGAGCGAGACGACCGTCAATGTGGTCACCTTGAATGCCCAGTGCGAAGGTTTCGACCAGATGCAATTGATCCGCGTCGAAGAGATCCACAAGCATCCGAAGGGAACCGTCACGACCACGGCACTGACTTCTCCCAATTTGCCCGGCGGAATCATTCAGCAAAAGTCCGAAGAACTCGACGAGAATGGCCGCGCCATCCGCCACATCACGCTGGAAATGGTCAAGTACGGTCTGGAAGAGGAATCCGAACGGACCGGAATCCTCAGCTTCTTCGGCCGCAACAAGCGGACCGGCACTGCTCGCAAGCCACCGAAACGGACCGAGCGGTAGCTCCGATTTCGCCATAAACAAGCCGATCTGGCTCCGATCGGTCGTATCTGCTAGTGTAGTGGTTTGAAATTGACGATTCTCGATGTGTTCCCAGATATGACGTGTTCCCAGATATTCTGTGGAGTGAAAGAAGATGGCCGACCACTTGCGGCAAACTCCTAGTTGGCTCGTCGCAGTGGTCATCCTGTTGGTCTTGGCCCTGCTCTCGTTGCCCGAGGGATTTGCCGACGAGCCGGCCGGTACGACTACGGGCACAGAACTCGACGGCCGTGGTTCGGGCAAAGCCGAGTTGGTGCGGAAGTACGGTGGCAGCGTGGGCAGCGAAAAGGCCGTGGCGGCCGCGCTTGGGTGGCTCGCCAATCACCAGCTGCCCGACGGAGGATGGAACTTCGATCACACCTTGGCCCCAAGTTGCTTGGGAGCCTGTCGCGATAAGGGTAGCCTGGCGGAAGCCCGAAACGGCGCGACGGCCATGGCGCTGCTGCCCTTCCTCGGAGCCGGACAAACGCACAAAGACGGCAAATACAAGAACACGGTCAACGACGGACTCCAGTTTCTTGTACGCAACATGAAGCTGAGCCCCAACGGAGGGTCCCTGAACGAAGACGGCGGGCGGATGTACTCGCACGGACTGGCCTCGATCGCCTTGTGCGAGGCCTATGCGATGACGCACGACAAGAGCCTGCACCAGCCGGCCCAGGCGACCGCCGACTTCATCTGCTATGCCCAAGACCCGGTCGGCGGAGGTTGGCGATATATGCCGCGCTCGCCCGGCGACACCTCGGTAGGCGGCTGGCAGATCATGGCGTTGAAGAGTGCCCATATGGCCGATCTCCATATCCCGCCGATCGTCATCAAGAAGGCGTCCTTGTTCCTCGACGCGGTACAATGGGAAAGCGGTGTCTACTACGGCTATACCTCGCCCGGCAGGGGCGGCGCAACCTCCGCCATCGGATTGCTGTGCCGAATGTACCTCGGCCGGAAACAAGACAACGAGGCTCTGCAACGGGGCGCCCAGTACGTCAGCAGCAAGGGTCCGTCGAAAACCAACATGTACTACAACTACTACGCCACCCAAGTGATGTATCACATGGAAGGCGACATGTGGAAGAAGTGGAACGACGTGATGCGCGACCAATTGGTCAACTCGCAGTTACAGACGGGCCACGAAAAGGGAAGTTGGATCATGGCCGATTTTCACGGCCAGAAAGGTGGCCGACTCTACCGTACGTCGATGGCGACCATGATCCTGGAGGTCTACTACCGACACCTGCCCATCTACCGGAAACAGGGCACCGAGGACGATGTTCCCGAGTAGCGTGGGCCCTTTTCTCGCCTCTTCAGCCCCATAAGACGATCTGGCTCCGATCGGTCATCTCTGCTAGAATCCCCGGGGTTTCCGACGCCATAGGGCTCCATTTCCGAGGTTCAAGCCATGGCCAATGCTGCAATCTTGGCCCTGATGATTACGCTGCAGATTCATCCGATCGATCCGGCCGTCTCCGACACCATGCGAAGCGATGCCCGGCTGATCGACGTCTGTTTCGTCGACCCGCACCATGGGTGGGCCGTTGGCGATCGGGGAACCATTTGGCATACCGACGACGGCGGCCGGCGTTGGCAATTGCAGCGATCGGGCGTCGCTTGCCGGCTCGAGTCGGTCTGTTTCATCGACGCGCACAACGGCTGGGCCGCCGGTGGATTCTCGCATCCTTACACCCATACCGGCTCCGGCGTGCTTCTCTCGACCAACGACGGCGGACGCCACTGGCAACCGATCCCCGGGCTGGTGCTTCCGCCGATCAAACGGTTGCGTTTCTTCAATCGGAAGCACGGTTGGGCCGTCGGATGCTCGTCGGCCATGTTTCCCTCGGGCGTGATGACGACCGACTCCGGCGGACGCACTTGGCGACCGGTGACCGGCGCCAAGCCGGCCGACTGGGTGGGTGGCGATTTCCTCGACCCGCACAACGGCGCCCTGGCCGGACGCCTTGGCACGCCCGCGATGGTGCGCCAAGGAGGCGTCGAACCGGTGCGGATGGGAAGCTTCGGCCTAAGAAACCTCAGGCAAGTGAAACTCGTGGCGCCGGTCTACGGCTGGTTGGTCGGCGACGGCGGGCTGGTGATGATGACCGCCGACCTGGGCGCCTCCTGGCAATCTCCGCCCGGAGCGCTCCCGGAGGGGTTGACCGAACATTTCGATTTCGAGGCCTTGGCCGTTCGCGGCCCAAGCGCCTGGATCGCCGGCACCCCCGGCAGCCGAGTCTTCCATTCACCCGACGCAGGACGCACGTGGCACGCCTTCGCCACGGGAACGTCGCTGCCGATTCGGGCAATGACGTTCGCCGACGATCGGCACGGCTGGGCCGTCGGCGAGTTGGGAACGATCCTGGCCACTGCCGACGGTGGCCAAACGTGGCAGCGTCAACGGGCCGGCGGCGGGCGGGCCGCCTTGCTGGGCATCTTTGCCGACGGTCGGGATGTGCCGCTGGAGCTGTTCGCCAAGCTCTGCGGCGAGGAAGGATACCTCGGCGCCGTCGAACTGCTCAATCGACGCGACTTCCAGCGGCCGGCTTCCGATGAAGTTCCCGCCGCCGATCGGGCGCACGAGGCGCTGGTCGCCGTCGGGGCCGACGCGGCATGCACGGCATGGCGTTTCCCCTTGCAGCAAGAGGGTCTCATGCTGCCTGCCGAGCGGATCGTCGACGGCTGGGACCGGGCGAACGACGGTGTGGGACTCTCCGAGTTGCAATCGCATGTCGTCCGTCGACTTCGGATGTGGCGTCCCGACGTGATCGTTACGTACGACGCCAATCCGCACGGCAAGGACCCTTTGGGACACCTGATCAACCAAGTCGTCTTCCAGGCGGTGCGGCAGGCGGCCGACCCGACCAGCTTTGCCGAACAGATCACCCTGGCGGGCCTTCAACCGTGGAGCGTGAAGAAGATCTACGCGAAACTACCGCCGGCCGTACACGGATCCAACGATCTGGTGACCGACGAACTGGCCGCTCGCCTGGGTGGCTCGTTGGCCGATGTTTCGTCGATGCCCCACGGACTGCTCGACGACCGGTTCACGGCCGCCCCGCCGCGACTCGGTTTTCACTTGGTGCACAGCGACCTGCCCCAAGCGTCGGCCGGCCGCGACATGTTCAGCGGTTTCGTGCTTTTGCCCGGTGGCGAGGCGCGACGTGCGCTTCAGCCCGTGTCGCCCGAGCGACTCGAAGCCTTGCAATGGGCTGCCAAGCGGCAACGCAACGCGAGGGCGATCCTCGAGCAAACGCAGAAGGACCCGCTCGGCGGCATGCAGTTGGCCGCCCAGTCCGACGATCTGATCCGAGGATTGGACGCCGACGGCGCGGTCCGCGTCCTCTATCACTTGGCCGGGCGCTACCACCATTCGGGCCGATGGACTCAGGCGGCCGAAATCTATCGCGTGCTGGTCGATCGCTACGCGGAGCATCCTCTTTCTCGAACGGCTCTGATCTGGCTCGTGCAATACTACGCCGGCGGCGAGCCCGCCTGGCGGATCCAAGGGGCTCAGCGTTTTGCGGTCCGGCAGGCGTCGGCGCTGTCGATCGATACTTCGCAGCAGGAGAATCGTCCGGATCGGGCGGCTGAGTTGGGAAAGCTGGTCGAGCGCATCCGGCCGGAGCTGTTTGCCCGACCCGAGTTGCGATTTCCCCTGGCCGTGGCACATCGCCGTCAGGGCTATCCCCGACAGGCCGAGCGATATTTTCTTTCCTTGACCCATGGCAGCCGGCGCGACTGCTGGTGGGAGTGCGCTCGAAGCGAGCAATGGTTTGCCGAGCCGAAAGGCGAGCTACCCAAATCGTTTCTTTCTTGTGTGGTGGCCCGACGGAAGCCGCGGCTGGATGGGCAGCTTGACGATGCGGTCTGGCAACGGGCAACCCCGGCAACGTTGAACGACCCACAAAAGGACGACGCTGGGCAGGCCGACGCTCGACAGAATACGACCCCGTCGCCGGCAACCGTTATGCTGGCCTACGACGCCGAGTTTCTCTACTTGGCGATGCGTTGTCCTCGGGCGCCCGGGATCGGCTATGAGGCGGCCGAAGGGCCCCGCTCGCGGGATCCGGATCTTTCGGCCCATGATCGGGTAGAAGTGTTCCTCGACCTGGACCGCGATTTCGCGACCTACTATCGGCTCGTGATCGACCATCGCGGACAACCGGCCGAAGACTGTTGGGGGGATCGCACATGGAATCCCACCTGGTTCGTGGCCGCGGCGACCGACGGCGACGCATGGACGGCCGAGGCGGCCATCCCGATGGACCAGTTGACCGGCCGTTATCCCACGTCTCGGACCGTCTGGGCGCTCGGATTGCAGCGGACCACCCCGACGGTCGGTTTCCAATCCTGGACCACGCCCGCTGCCACCAATGTCGTGCCCGAGGGGTTCGGCTATCTGGTCTTCGAGTGAGCGACTTCGACGAGCGGCTACGACGAACTTGACAGTCTGCCGTCGTGGTGCGAGAATGGAATGTTCCGCTCAGCTCGCAAACCCTGAATGGCCGTCCGATGATCCAAACGATTCTCCATTGCAAACGTTGTCTTGCGGCGGGCCCGATCCTGCTGCTGGTTTCCGTCTTCGGGTGTGGAACGAGGGAATACGAACAGCGGCTCGGCGGTGCGGTACAGCAACTCAAACAAGAGTCGGTGTTCGCCGATATGAAGCCGTCGGCGGCGCTCTCCGGAGCGACGGTAAAGATCCCCAATTCCTTCCAGTCGGAGCCGTTGACCGAGGCAACGCAGATCGCCGGCGCGCCGATCGATCCGCGACGCGTCAAACCACCCAATATCAATATTCCCGGATTGCAGGTGACCTACGAAGAGTCGTTAGTCGACGGAGCGGGCGGCAAGAGGTCGTACTACTGCTACCTGGCGACTATCGACACGACGACCCAAGGCAACGCCGACCCGTTGGACCTAATGCGGCGTCAGGCCCAAACGGCCTTTCCCAGAACGACCGGCACCGTCGAGCCCGTCCAGTGCGCAACGCCACAGGGAAACACCAACGAGTGGAAAAGACTCCGTTCCACGGGCGATCAGGAATTCTATTACGTCGACCGGAACAACAACGCCGATTTCAGAACCATGCCCGGCGCGATGGAGTTCTACAGCCGACAGGAGGGCAACACGATCATCCTCATCGGCTGGCGCATTCCCACCGACGGAAGCGGCAAAGGCCTTGTGGACATCGAGACATGGGCAAAGCTTGTCGCGGGCAGCGCCACGGCGCCGTAGGTTGCTTCCAAGCCCACCGGCGGCGGCCGGTGGGACCCGGCACACGCACTCGGTCGGTCCCACCCGACGCAGCGGGTGGGCTTGGGATGTGGCTATGCCGATCGAATTCCCAGATGCCCTTACGGCATCAGGTACGCCATACCGGTCATCACGCCGCCCTGGGCCACCGCGGCCCGGATGCTCAACGGTAGCGGATCGAGCAAGTATGGCGCACAACTGCCCGGCCGATAGTAACCGAGCGTGTACATGCACTCATGCGGCGGATAGAGCCCCATCTTGTAGGGCAAGATCGGCACGGTCAGGAAGAAATGGGCCCCGGAGAAGACCGGCTGAATGTACGGCCCCCAGGAGTGCCCGTAACGTTCCAGATGAATGTCCTCGAAGTAAAGCGGCTTGTGACACAAGCCCGACGCCTTCCACGTAAAGGTGGTCGGTGCCCACGCCCGGGACTCGAACGGCTTCTGGCCTATCGGGCAGTTGCTGGGGAACTCGCCGTTTTTGTCGGGTGTCGTGTCGGTCGTCAGTTCGCCGATCGGCTTGAGGATGTCTTCCGGCCGGGGACAATCATCCGACAGGACGCGATCACGTCCCGCCAGAGCCTCTTCCATGGTGGGCACGCTGCCGCCTGAATTCTCCGACGGAGGGTAGGTCACCTCGGCACCCGGATCGGTCGCGGGCAAGTCGCCCGGCGGCGACACATCGCCCGAGAGGTCCGGAAATGCATCGTCGAAACCCGTCTCGCCACGTGGCGGGCTCAGAGGAATATCGTCGAGCATCGCCGGCGGCGTAGGCATGCGGCCGTCGCCAAAGGGGTCGTTGGCCGGGACGGTTTGGGCCATTCTCAGCGGTCTTGCCGACGATGCCTCGATGAGGTGTTGCGCCGGTTCGACTTGGCCGGCTCTCCGCGGTTTGCCGGGCCGGTGGGGAAGCCACTTCAGCTTGTGCCCGCTTTGCCCGGTGGTGTAGCTGACCGGCGTAACGGCCCGGTCCTGCGGGAGCGAGTCATCGGCCATCGTAGGCGCCGAAGGGCTGCCAAACCCCAGCAGCAATCCGGCGACAATCACCGGAATCCATAGGCCCGGCAAACGTGTTTCGGTGAATAAGGAGCGTGCGAAGGGGGGAGTGTCACGCTCGACGTCCGATCGAGGCGCCGGCGACCTACGGGCCTTCGTCGGCTGCGTACTCCGTACTGTAATTCGGCGCTTCCTGCGTAATACTGATGTCATGAGGATGACTCTCCCGCACAGTGGCTGGTGAAACCTGGAGGAACCTCGCATCCCTGCGCAGCTCCTCGATCGTCCGTGTTCCGCAATATCCCATTCCAGCCCGCAATCCGCCGACGAGCTGGTAAACAAACGGTCCTAACTCTCCTTTGAAGGGAACCCTTCCTTCGACGCCCTCGGGCACGAGCTTATCCGGTCCTCGTTCCGTGCCGCTTTGGC
>JAZFUB010000262.1:0-6576 GCA_036447015.1 Thermoguttaceae bacterium
GAACTGGCGGGTGGCTTGGACGACGGTTGTTTCGCCTTCGTGGCTGAAGAAGTAGACTCGGCCTTCGGCGTGGATCGGGGAGGCGGAGTGTTTGCCGCCGATGCGTTCTTGCCAAACGACTTCGCCCGTGGCGGCTTCTACGCAACTGGCCACGCCGTTGTCGTCGGCCATGAAGAGCAGGCCGTCGACCAGCACGGGCGTCGGCTTCGAGGGGACGGCCTTCGTTAGCGTCCACTCGACGTGCGTGTCGGTCACGTCGCCCCCACCGTCGCATCGGACGGCCCAGAGATGGGCCTTGCTGAAGCCGGTGTTCAGGTAGGCCACTCCCCTACCGAACAACGGGCGGGACACGTTCGAGAAGCCGTTGTGCCGTACTCGCCACAATTCCTTGCCCGTGGCCGGGTCATAGGAGTAGCTGCCCTCCGAGCCCGTGCTGAGCATTTGCGTTCGGCCGTCGACTTCGATCAGCAGCGGCGTGCTGTAGGCCTTGCGCAGGTCGGGGACGTAGGCCTCCAGGTCGATCGACCGGTCGGTCTTCCAACGGGTGGCACCCGTGGCCTTGTCCAGGGCGATGACGTACTGCACGTCGATGCCGTCCATGTGGAAGATCAGCAGGTCGCCGTAGAGGATCGGCGACGAGCCGGGCCCGCGGTAGTGGTCGCAGTGGATGTCGCGCCGCATCCAAAGTACCTTGCCGGTCGACGTGTCGAGACAGGCCGTACCGTAGACGCCGAAGTGGACCCAAACGCGGCCCTCTTCAATCACGGGCGTGGGCGACGCGAAACTGTTCAAAGCGATCATTTCCTGCACGACGACGATGTCGGTAAAGAGCCGGATGTCGTGCACGATTCGGCCCGAGTCGAGCGCGACGCAGATGACCGACATCTCGTGGCCGTCTTCCGGGGCGGTGGTCATCCAGATTTGGTTGCCGAGGACCACGGGCGACGACCAGGCCCGGCCGTGGATGGGCGTTTTCCACGTGACGTTTTCCGTCTCGCTCCAGATAACCGGCAACCCGACCGCATCACTCAGACCGTCGCCGGTCGGGCCGCGGAACTGGGGCCAACGATCGCCGGCCGAGGCAAGGGACGTCGTCAGCAAGACTGCGAAGGTTGCTATGAACTTGGGCATGGTGGTTTCCTGGTGCTTTTCTTTACTGCGGTTTCTCAGCGGCCATTCGCTCCTGGAACTTCCGCCAGGCACCGATCGATCGGGCCAGATTCTCGCGCTTGTCGCCCTTGACAGCATAGCATTGCAGGCCGACCGGGCCGCCGTAGCTGTGCTTCTTGAGCGTCGCGAGGAACCGATAGACGTCGAACTCACCCCGGTCGAGCGTCTGGATCAGACGGTCCCAACCGCCCTGATGATCGGCCCCGTTGATGCTCACGACGAACAGATGCGGCATGGCGGCCTCGATCAGCCGCTCCATGCCCGGCTCGTCGCCTTCCTTAAGCCAGTGACACAAGTTCAGCGACGTGCCGACGTTCTTGCGGTCGGCCTTCTTCGCAATGCGAATGCCGTCTTCGGTCGTCGAGACGTAGAAGCCCAGGTGTGGGTACAAGGCCACGCGCAGGCCCGACTCCTTGGCCATGTCGCCGATTTCTCGAACGACGTTGACCGCCTGAGTGTCGCCGTCCGGGGCAGTGCCATCGGGAACGCTGCCCTGGATGGTCAGCCAGATCAGCGTATTGCGGCCCTTGAACTGTTTGATCGCCTCGGGCAGGCCCGGGTCGTACGAGGGGCCGTCGGGACCGATTCGTGCCCAGACGTAGGTGCTGTACATCTGCAAGCCATGGCGGTCCAGCGCGGCGAGCATTTGCGGGATGTTGCCCGTGCCGGTATAGCCGATTCCCGCATAGCCGAGTTCCTCGAGCATCTTCGCCTGTTCGTCCGGCGAGAGCTTGCCGCGGCCCGTGCCGTTGTCGAAGGCAAAAAACGGATTGTTCAGGCCGGGCTGCGGTGCCGCCGGCTCGGCCGCGGACAGGGTCATCGGGTCGAGGCACACGACGAGCAATGCCAGCGCGTTGGGTATCCAGTTCATTGGTCTTTTCTCCGGAGTGAATTGTACTCTATGAATGTTTCGGCGTGTGAATCGGTTTGTCGATCCATGCGTTGGCCGCGTCGTTGTCGAGGAACCGTTCCTTCGCAGGATCCCATTGTAGTTTCTCGCCAACCTGGATGGCAATGTGCCCCAGGTGACACAGGGACGTCACGCGATGGCCCACTTCGGCCGGTTCGAGCGTCTCGCCTCGCGTCTTCACGCAGTCGATGAAGTCCTGCTTGTCGCTCTTCAGACGAAAATGGATTTCGTCGGGCCCGATCGTCGATTCCAGGATCGACGGAGAGCTTGCCTTGATCGGGCCGAACGATCCTTGGATCCAGCCCTCGGAACCTTCCATCTTGAAGTAGGGCGAGTCGGTCTTGTAGGTCCACAGGATGCCATTCGAGAACTTGTAGCGAATCTCGAAGTTCAACAGCACGTTCCAAAAACTGTCGGGCGACGGATAGGTGCCCGACCCTTCGATCTCGACCGGGCCGGTCCGTTCCAAGTCGGTACACCACATGGCCCCGTCGTCGAGATGCGTTCCCCAGTTGGTGATCATTCCGTCGCAATAATAGAGATGACGCATCCAGCCGGGCCGGCCATACGATTTCGGCGGATGCACACGCCGCTCCGTGTAGAAGGCGCGTGGTGCGGGCCCCTGCCACCGCTCGTAGTCCAACTCCGTCGGGATCGGCATCTCGGGCTGCGGCGGACAAGGCACATCGCTGCCGGGCACGCCGACCGTGACCGTGTGGACCTTGCCGATCCGCCCGTTGCGAACCAACTCGGCCGCCTGATGCACACCGCGCGTCGACCGCAACTCGCTGTCGACGCGAAAGACCCGATTGTGCTTCGCCGCCAGGTTGGCCAGCCGGCGACCCTCGGCAATCGTGCGCGTGATCGGCTTTTCGAGCGAAACGTCCTTGCCGGCCTCCATGGCCGCCGCGGCGATCGGTTCGTGCCAATGGTCGGGCGTGGAGATCATCACCGCGTCGACGTCGCGGCGATCCAACACGTCGCTGTAGTCGACGTACGTCGCAAGACCATCGTACTTCCCCGACGGCTTGTCCTTGGCGTATTGGCCCTCGATCGCCTTTTTCGCGTTGTCGAGCCGCCAGGAGTCGACGTCGCAGACGGCGACGAGTTGCACGTCGCTCATCGCGAGGAACTGCTTCATGTTCCTCAGATACGCCTGTCGCCCAACACCGATCATGCCGACGGTAATCCGCTCGCTCGGAGCGGGCTTATCCTCGGCGCCCAGCACGGCACTGGGCACGATCGTCGGTGCCGCACAGGCTACGCCCGTGACTGCGGCCGTTTGTTGCAAAAACTTCCGTCTGCTGAGGGATCGTTGGTTTGACACGTCGTTTACTCCTCGTTTGGTGTTCGATTGGGGTGGTCCATTGTCCGTTTCATCAGCGCGACGACTTTCGACTCGTCGACCTCAACTCCCAAGCCGGGGCCGGTGGGCACTTCGATCTTGTCGCCGACGACTTTCAACGGCTCGGCGAGCACGTCGGTGGTCAGGAACTGGGGGCCGTTCAAGGCGGCCGGTTTCGTCAGGCCGAAGGCTCCGAACAGCCCCAACGTGGCGGCCAAGGAAATGTCCGGATCGCACAGCCCGCTGCCGAGCCACATCAGCCCAGCGTCGCGAAGGATTTCGATCTGCCGCTTGGCCGAGACGAGTCCGCCGCATCGCGACGGCTTCATCGCCAGGCCGTCGAGCATTCTCAGCCGAATGAACTGCTTCAGTTCGACCGGCGAAACGACGCCTTCGTCCATGAGAATCGGCAGCGCCGCCTGCTTCTTCAGCGATTGGTAGCCGCTCAGCTGGTTCGGCCGCAAGGGAGCTTCCAGCACGTCGACGCCCGCGTCGGCCAGCTTCGGCGCGACGGCCAGCGCGACCGACGGATCGTACCCGCCGTTGGCGTCGGCCCAGAGGAATCCGTCGGGCGCCAGCTTTCGGACTCTTGCGGCCAGTTGCACGTCGAACTTCGGGTCGGGCGCGACCTTGATGTTGAAGTTGCGATAGCCCCGTCGCCGGCCGGCCTCGACGACCTGGTCCACTTCGTCCAGGGTTCGCGCGTTGACGGTCCAGCTCAACCGCAACGGCCCTCCGCGCGGGAGTCCCCACATCTGCGATAGCGACTTGCCGGACAGCTTGCCGGCCAGGTCGTGCAGCGCCAGGTCCAAGCCGGCCCGGGCGATCGGCATGCCGGTCGTGAAACTCGGGGCCAGGGCCTCGTCCAGGGCTCGTTGGGCTTCGGCCATGTCGGTCGGGTCGCGGCCGATCAGCGCCGGGGCGAAGTGGTCGCGCAAAACGATCGTGGCCGTGGCCAGCGTCTCATAGCTCCAGGTGACGATCGGCACGCTCTGCCCCCAGCCGACGGTGCCGTCGTCGGCCGTCATCTTGACGATCACCGCCGCCCGGCCGTAGGCTCCTCCCGGCCCCTCGAAGAACTTGAAATATCCGACGGTCGGGTAGCGAACCGGGAAGACTTCGATGCGATCGATTTTCACGGCCGAGCGGACCATGCCGGCCGCCGCGTGGCAGCAGCCCAGGCTCGCCCCGGCGGCCCCGGCGAGAAAACGGCGTCGGCTGATCGGTCGTTGGTCTCCCACGGCGGTGTCTTTCGCTACGGTTGCATTGGTTCCCAAACGTTGATTGTGTCTTGGGAGATCGCAGAAGTCAACAAACGGCCCGATTTTCGTCGACGTACCGTCGACGGCTAAACGGTTTGCGGCCGATCACTTTCCAGCGGAATCCACATCCCGTCGTATGCCAACTCCATGCCGGGCGGTAGGGTGGCGTTGGTTGTTTCGTGGTCCAGGTCATGCGACATATGGGTGAAGAGGGTCCGCCGTGGTGCCAGTTCTCCAGCAACGGCGATCGCTTCTTCGAGGTTGAAATGCGTGGCGTGCGGCCGGTGGCGCAGCGCGTCGAGGATCAACACGTCGAGATCCTGTAGCAACTGGCAGCTTTCCGGCGGGATGCCGTTCGTGTCGGTGCAGTAGGCGATGTTGCCGACGCGGTAGCCTTGCACTTCGAAACGGCCGTGTTGCAGCGGGATCGGGATTACTTGCGCCCCGAGGATCGCAAGCGGCTCGGTGTCGATCCGCCGGAAGACCAGTCGGGGCACGCCGCCGGCCGGGTACGCTCGCGTGACTGGGTCGAACGCATAGTCGAATGTTCGGCGAATCCGATGCTCGACCGTTTCGTTGCAGTAAATCGGCAGGTCGTCGCCGAGATAACTGGCGAAGATCCGAAGATCGTCCAGGCCGAAGAGGTGGTCCGCATGCTCGTGCGTGTATAATACCCCGTGGATCGAGCCAATCCCTTCCCGCAACAGTTGCAGTCGCAACTCGGGCGGCGAGTCGACCAGCAGATTCCCCTCGGGCAGCCCCAGGATCAGGCCGCAACGGGTCCGTTGGTTCTTCGGGCTTCGGCTGGCACAGACCGGACAACCGCACCCAATTACCGGCACCCCGTGCGAGGTGCCGGTGCCCAAGAAGATCAGTCGACCTGTGATATCGCGAGTAACGGGCGTCTTGGGCAAGGGCAAACCTCGGGAGAACAGCGAACCTATTGGCCAAATGTCCCGGCCACGCTCGCGAATAACTCAAAGTGAACATGGTCCAATAAAGGGGACAGGCACCGGGCGGCAGGCCGTTTCTCCGGGGCTTCACTCAAACGGGCCAGGAGCCAGTCGCCTTTATTGGACTCGCCAGACACACACAATAATCGGTGACACGCGACGATTCCACCAACCCCACCCATAGATAGGGCACGGCGGCCATCGACAAGCAACAGTGGGGTAGACCGGGACCCCGCCGAACAACCCTTATTGACCGGGCGTGCAACATGATATACAGTACGGGGTTAACCAAGAACTCTACCCACGATCAAGATAGCTAATGGAAGAATTTTTCGGACGCCTGATGGAAATCCTCGGCGACGCCTTCGGCGCGGTGACGCGCTCCGTCGAACGGGTCGTCACCAGCCTGTTCGGGTCGTCGAACGCCCGATACCTGAAGAAACTGGAACCGCAGGTCAAGGCGATCAACGACCTGGAACCGAAATACCAGGCGATGACCGACGAGGAACTCAAGGAGCAGACGCCCAAGTTCCGCAAACGGTTGGCTGCCGGCGAGACGCTCGACGACATCCTGGTCGAGGTGTTTGCCGTCTGTCGCGAGGCCGGACGCCGCACGTTGGGAATGCGCCACTATGACGTCCAATTGATGGGCGGCATGGTGCTGCACAGCGGCACGATCGCCGAAATGGTGACCGGCGAAGGCAAGACCCTGGTGGCGACGTTGACGGCCTATCTCAATGCCATCGACGGCATGGGCGTTCACGTCGTCACGGTCAACGACTACCTTGCCCGACGCGACATGGAATGGATGGGCCCGTTGTACATGTCGCTCGGGCTGACCGTCGGCAACATTCAGAGCAACATGGAGACCAGCGACCGGCAGAAGGCCTACGCCTGCGACATTACGTATGGCACGAACAACGAATTTGGATTTGA
>JAZFUB010000263.1:0-5848 GCA_036447015.1 Thermoguttaceae bacterium
GAAAAGGAGTCCCTGACCGGAACCTACGGAAACTTTGTGGCCGAGCCCTTCGACCGCGGTTTTGGCACGACCGTGGGCAACAGCCTGCGCCGCATCCTCCTCTCCAGCTTGGAGGGGAGCGCCGTGACCCAGCTCAAGCTCCGCAGCGCCCAGCACGAGTTCACCACGCTGCCCGGCGTGGTGGAGGACGTGACCGACATCATTCTGAACGTGAAGGCACTGGTGGTGAAGAACCACAGTGATCAAACACGCGTCATTCGGATCGAGAAGAACACAGCCGTTGCGATCACTGGAGCCGACGTCGAGCCGGACGAACAGGTCGAGGTGATCAACAAGGACCACGTGATCGGCACGCTGACCAGCGACGAGCTTTTCGTGCTGGAGATGGTGGTCGAGAACGGTCGTGGCTACGTTCCGTCCACCGAACACACGCCGCAGGCACAGGAAATCGGCATCATCCCCATCGATGCGGCCTACAGCCCGGCGATTCGCGTTCGCTACGAGGTCGAGGAGACGCGGGTCGGCCAGAAAACGAACTACGACAAGCTGACCATGGAGATCTGGACCAACGGTTCGGTCAGTCCCGAAATGGCGCTCGTCGAGTCGGCCAAGATTCTGCGGAAGCACCTCAACCCGTTCGTCCAATACAATGAACTCGGGCCGATGGTCCATAGCGCGACAAGGGCGGTGGGTGGCTCGGGATTGGACCAGGCCATGGAGGCCAAGCTCTCGATGAGCCTCGCAGAACTGGACCTTTCCGTCCGGGCAACGAACTGCTTGGAATCGGAGAATATCGTCACGGTTCGCGACCTGGTCGGCTGTCCCGAGGACCAACTGTTGGAGGTCCGTAACTTCGGCGAGACGACGCTAACGGAAGTTCGCGAGAAACTCTCGGACATCGGACTTTCGCTGGGGATGCGTCTGCCGCTTGCCCCGAGCAACCCCCTATAACCGCTTCCCTCACTGTGCCAGCAATGGCAACGCAAGACAAAAACGTATTTCGGATGAAACGTCACAGCCATGCGACATAGAAGACGAGGCCGAAAGCTCGGCCGCAATCCCAGTCATCAACGGGCCCTGTTGCGAAGCCTCGCCAGCGCCCTGATCCTGACCGAACGCGACGCGGAGTTCGACGACAACGCGCCGAAGGTGCGTGGCCGCATCGTCACGACGCTACCGAAGGCCAAAGAGGTCCGGCCGCTGGTCGAGCGGTGCATCACGATTGCCCGGCGCGCCTTGCCCGACCTGGAGGCAGCCGATCGGCTGGAGCCGGACGCCGAGCGCAACAGCGAGCAATGGCGGACATGGCGTCAGAGCGATCAGTATCGCGAGTGGAATCAGGCGATCGCTCCCGTGCTGGCGGCCCGGCGCCGTCTGATAAAACTGCTCGGAGACAAGAAGGCCGTGCAGATCCTCTTCGACGACATCGCTCCGCGATTCGAAGATCGGCCCGGCGGCTATACCCGAATCCTCCGATTGGCGAAGCCCCGACTGGGCGACGCGGGTGCGCAGGCCATCCTCGAGTTCGTCGGAACCAACGACCGTCAGCGGCGGCAAGCTCCCAAACCGGCCTTCGAGGCGGATGCCGAAGAGGCCCCCGTCGAAGAGACTGATGCCGACGAGGTCGCTGCCACCGACGACGAAAAGCAGGCCGACGAAGTCCAGGCCGAAGAGTCGACTGAGGAAGAGAAGGAGTAGCAAGGGGAACAAGGCTCCCGACGAACCTTCCCACTTGCACCGCGGTCGATTCGTTGAAACAATAACAGGGCGGCAGCCGATCTGCCGTCCTTGATTTTGCGCTGCCCGTCGTAATGGGGTTGCTCCGAGCTTCTTCCGGCTCGATGCGGTCGACATACAGGGAGTTTCAGTACAGGGAGTTTCACGGATGAGTCCGGCCCGGAAGCAACGGACGCCCCATTCGGGCCATCGACGTTCGAGCGATCGAGCGGCCGGTTTCGATTTCACGCATCACGTGCGCCGTCTCTGCCAGGATATGGTGGCCCGGGTCGATCAACTGGCGTACGTCGACATGACCCGAGTGGCGATCAGCTTCTCGCAGACCCGCAGGACGACCGCCCACGGCATGTACGCCTCGCTCACGCCGATGCGTTTCGCCGACGGAAAGGACCATACGATCCGTCGGGGACGAAAATTGGGCGTTCAACGACTCGACGGCCCGGACGGCCGGGAAATGCTCTACATTCTCAACTTCTACCTGCCACGATTCCTCGACCTCGGGTTTCGCGAGAAACTAACCACGGTGATGCACGAACTGTGGCACATCGGCCCAAAGTTCGACGGCGATGTCCGCCGCTTCGAAGGGCGGTGCTTCGCGCACGGCGCCTCGCAGAAGAAGTACGATGCGATGGTCGACGTCCTGACGGACCAATGGCTGTCGGCCGAGCCGCCCGAGTCGGTCTGCGAGTTTCTCCGCGGCGACTTTCGCGATCTGGTCACCCGGCAAGGCCCCGTCTTCGGCCAGAAGTTTCCGGCCCCGAAGCTATTTCCGTTGAAGTAGCCCGATTCGCCGTCAGGCCCTCGAATCGGCCGTGGCCTTGTCGAAATGAGCAGCGCCGATCTGGGCCGACACTTCGAGGATTTCTCCGGCGATTTCCTCGGCATCGGGTACGTCCATGCCGTTGATCGTCGCCGAGATCCGGCCTTTTGCCGTCAGCTTTCGGTCGATCCGAATCGCCTTCTCGCGCAGTTTCGTCGGCCAATGCTCGGCGTCCTGCACGCCGGCCGAGAACTCTCGAGCGGCCTCGTAAAGCCGTTCGTTGAGCATTGCGTTGCGGCCAACGAGAATCCGCACGGCCCGATTGATGCGATCAAGTCCTCCAGACATTGTTCGTCCTCCTTTTTCCACACAGTTTCCTACCAAGTCTTCCTGTAATGCCGGCGAGTGCCCCCACAGGCAGGTGCCCACTCCATAGAAAACCTACGTTGTGCCGGACGCCGTACAGCAAGCTTTGCCGGGAAAGTGTCGACCAAGGGGCTGACTGCGCGCGTTGAGGCCGGTCACACCGTTTATGCTGGGCATCTTACCCAAAGTGTCTAAGAGATCAGAAGAGTGGCTGCTCCGCGGGTCTTCCCGGATATTCGTGCGTTGCATACAGAATGGGACCTCGCCCTAAATGGATGAGGGGTCAATCAAAGCGCTTTGGACCGGATCGGGTGAGAAGTCGTTTCAATTCGGCCGGGCTTTCTTCCAAGTCAACCGTGCGGAAGAAGGCCACGGCGACGTGGTGTCCGCGCGATGCCGCGAAACCTGAAATCAAGGAGGCTGGTACGATGTTCGAAATCAAGAGAATGGATCGGTACTTGCGGACGGGTGCAACACTGGCTACGGTATTGGCGTTGGCCGGTTTGATCGTGGCCGCGGGTGTTTCCGACGCCCGGGCGGCGGGAATGCTGATTGCCGACGGCGGCCTGGGCGGCGTGCTCAAGATCCAACAGCACGACGTCCGCGTGACCATCAACAACGGCGTGGCCCTGACCGAGGTCACGCAAGTCTTTCGCAATACCGAGAAGCGGCAGGTCGAGGCCCTCTACATGTTTCCCGTACCCAAGGGGGCTTCGGTCGCCAATTTCAGCATGTGGATCGGTGGAAAGGAGATGATCGGCGAGGTCGTCGAGAAGAAGCGGGCTCGCGAGATCTACGAGAGCTATAAGAAGGTTCGGCGCGACCCGGGCCTGCTGGAGCAGGTCGACCACAAGACGTTCGAACTGCGAATCTTCCCCATCGGACCCGAGGCCGAGCAGCGAGTGCAGATCACCTACTACCAGGAACTCGATTACGACAACGATTGGGCAACCTACGTCTACCCGCTGGCCACGGCGCCGCAAGGGCCGATCGACTCGCGGACCGAGGGAACTTTCTCGTTGGCAATGCGGGTGAAGTCGGAAGTGCCGATCGTGTCGCTGGAGAGTCCCAGCCATGGTGACGAGTTTGCCGTGGTCGGCCATACCGATTCTTTCTATGAAGCCAGCTTGGAAACAAAGGAAGGTGACCTGAATCGCGATGTCGTGCTGGCCTACAACGTTTCGCGTCCGATGACCGGAATCGACGTGATCGCGTCGAAGGCCCCCGGAGACGACGGCTACTTCATGCTCACACTCACCGCAGGCGAGGAGTTGGCCGCCGAAAACCCTGGCATGGACTACGTGTTCATCCTCGACGTTTCGGGCAGCATGGCGTACGACGGCAAGTTGGCCCTGTCGCGAGAATCGATCGGTTCCTTCATCAAGGCCTTGGGCAAGGAAGACCGGTTCGAGGTCGTGACGTTCAACGTGGCACCAAGCACGCTGTTTGGCGAACTGCGGCCCGTGGAAGCGGCGAACCAAGAAACGGCGACGGAGTTTCTCCGCTCGCAACAAGGACGTGGAGGAACCGTGTTGCGGTCGGCCATGTCCGTGGCCTACAAGTATGGCGAGCCCGATCGGCCGTTGAACGTCGTGATCTTGAGCGACGGCATGACGGACCAGGGCGAACGTCGCGAGCTCTTGTCGCTGATCGATTCGCGTCCGGCCAATGCCAAGGTGTTTTGTGTCGGCGTCGGTAACGAGGTGAACCGTGCCCTGTTGAGCCAGATGGCCGAGGACGCAGGCGGTCTGGCGGCCTTCATTTCGCCCGGCGACAACTTCGCTCGCCAGGCCAAGGCCTTTCGCCGCAAGCTGACCCGACCGGCGGCGAGCAACGTGAAGATCGACTTCGCCGGTCTCGATGTTTATGACCTGGAACCGAAGCAGTTGCCCAACTTGTATCACGGCATGCCCGTGCGACTGTACGGACGCTACCGGGGAGAAGGTGCCGTCGATGTTCGCGTTCAGGCGGAGATCAACGGTTCGCCGATCGATCAATCGGTCGATGTGGCCTTCCCAGCAAACGAGCCGGCCAACCCCGAACTGGATCGGATGTGGGCGTGGCACCGAGTCGACGGACTGCAGAAGGCGGCCGATCGAACCGGTTCCAGGTCGGGCGTAACCGACGAGATCATCCGGCTGGGCGAGACCTACTCGATCGTCACCGAGTATACCTCGTTCATCGTGCTGGAGAACGACGGCGAGTACGCGCGGTGGAAGATCGACCGTAAGAATCTGCTTCGCACGACTCGCGATCGCAAGCAACAACAGCTCGTGCAAGCTGGATTGGACGCCATTCGGGACAAGGCCATCGCCGATCTCGGTCCGGAAGCAGCCGGGCAGAAGATCGAATTGGCTTCCAACGATCGAGCCTCGTCACGCGGTCCGGTAGCCCGTCCGGTTGCTTTTCGGACGGCGAAGAAAAGCACTCCGTCGCGGACACCGTCGAGCCCTCAAAGCCGCAACCTGGATTTCTCTCCCCCCCGACGCAACGCCGGCGGAGGTGGTGGAGGCGGCGGCGGTGGAGCCATCGATCCCATCACTGGGGCGATCGCCCTGGCATTGGCCGGGATGGGAGCGGCGGCCGCTCGAAGACGACGAAAGCGGATGAAGGTTGAGGAGTAAACGGTTGGTCACGGCCACGGCAGCGAAGAGATAGGTGATGCGATGAAACCGACAACCATTCCGCGAGAAGTGAAATCGGCGGCGAGGCACCTGCCGGGTGTCTCGCTCGCCTTGGGTGCGGCGGCCTGTCTGACTATGGCCTTTCCGTCGCTGGCAGAGTGGCTTCAATACGACCGCTCGGCCGTTGCCGAGGGTCAGTTGTGGCGGGTCGCAACCTGCCATCTGACCCATTGGTCCCTGGATCATCTGTTCTGGGACGTCGTCGCCCTTCTGCTGCTCGGATTTGTCATCGAGCAGGACAAACGCCGCCGATACTTGACGTGCATGGGGCTCTCGGCCGTGTCGATTCCGCTTGCCGTCC
>JAZFUB010000264.1:0-7137 GCA_036447015.1 Thermoguttaceae bacterium
AGAAGCAGTTGCCGAACCGTTTCCCGAGGACTTCGAGCCGGATCTGACGAAAGGGGCCAAGGCCAAGCTTCAGAGCGTGCTCGATCTGATCGGCGCGAAGGTG
Source organism: Thermoguttaceae bacterium (assembly GCA_036447015.1). Lineage (GTDB taxonomy): Bacteria > Planctomycetota > Planctomycetia > Pirellulales > Thermoguttaceae > JAZFUB01. The sequence continues at coordinate 104 of JAZFUB010000264.1, forward strand.
CAGGTCGAAGTCGATTCCGAAGAGGGCGACGACAAGAAGAAGAAAGTCGTCTATCTGTCGCCCTTCTCCGAAGAGCCCGGCGAGATCGGCGCGTATCTGCCCCTGCTGGTGGAAGTGCTCACCGCAGACACGTCGAAGAAGATCGTCGGGCGGATCAACATCAACCAGGCGTCGTCGGCCGTGCTGCAGGGGATCCCGGGCATGGCGTTGGAGATCGTCGACCTGATTCTGGCCGGGCGGCAACCCGATCCGCTCCAGGCCGACGTGACCCGACGCGACGCGACCTGGATCCTGTCGGAAGGGCTCGTCACGCTCGAAGAGATGAAACAAATGATGCCGTATGTGACCGGCGCCGGTAGCATCTATCGGGTCCAGGTGGTCGGTTATTTCGACCGGGGCGGCCCGGCGGTGCGTATCGAGGCCGTTTTGGACGCCACGACCAGTCCCGCCCGATTGCGGCTGTTCCGCGATCTGAGCCATCTCGGCCGCGGCTACGCGCTGGAAACGCTGGGGACCGAGGTCCAATAAGGGGGACTGGCTCCGGGCCCATTTACGTGAACCGCCGGAAAAACGGCTTGACGCCCGGTGCCTGTCCCCCCTTATTGGACGGCACCGCGAACAAGGCCGCCGGATGATAACCCTGGGTGATTCCCCAACTTGGTAGTACCCGATCGTTTTTGGTTGGATTATACTAGGTACGTGAATATCACTAGACACGTGAATATCGTAGCCCGGCCCTTTGTAGCAGACCCACACAGTCTCGATCCCGAACCGAACACAAACCCATGCCCCAATTTCTGGCTCTGGAATGGAACAGCGATGAGGCCCGACTGGTAGTCGCCTCCACGCGTGGCAGCCAAGTGCATGTCGAACATGCGTTTTCGGTGGCGCTCGATTCGCGCCAGCCGGGCGAGGACGCTGAGGAGGCCGACGTCGGCGGCAAGATCGCAGCCGCCCTGGCCGCCCGGGGTCTCGGCCGGATCGATACGCTCGTGGCGGTCGGCCGAACCAGCATCGAATTGCGCCAACTTTCGTTGCCGCCGGCCCCCGACGACGAACTGCCCGACATGGTCCGCTTCCAGGCGATGCGGGAATTCAACGAGTTAGACGACAGTTGGCTCTTGGATTTCGTTCCCACCGACGATCCGGAGGACGGACCTCGTAGCGTGCTGGCGGCAGCCGTCGGCCCACAACTGGTCGACCAGATCCGGCGGACGTGCGAAGCGGCCAACCTCAAGGCCCAGCGGCTGATTCTGCGGCCCTGCGCCGCAGCATCCCTGCTGAACCGTTCTTCGCCGGATAGCCCTTCACCAGACAGCCGAGAGGGCAAATTGCGTCTGTTGGTCGACCTGCTCTCCGACGAGGCCGACCTGACGGTGATGAGCGGTCGGAAGGTCGTCTTCCTGCGAACCACGCGCCTCGGCGGCGATCCGCTGACCGAAAGCGACCAGGCCGCGGCGCTGCTGGGCGAAATCCGACGCACCATGGCCGCCGCACAGAACCAACTGGCCGGTCGTCGCGTCGAGTCGATCGTGCTCTGCGGCAGCGGCGAACAACATGCCGCGCTGGCCTTGTCGATCGAAAACGGACTATCGACCCCCACCACGCTGTTCGACCCGTTTTCAGGGCTCAATCTCAGCCGCGAGTTGCGCAAGAGGCTGCCGGATCATCCGGGCCGTTTCGCGCCCTTGCTGGGTATGGCGGCGGCCGAACTGGAACAGACGCCCCATGCGATCGATTTCCTGCACCCTCGCCGCCGTCCGGAGGCAGTCGGTCAACAGAAGAAATACGTGATGATCGGACTGGCGGTCGGCCTGCTCGTGGCTGCCTACTTCGGCTACCGTTCCTTGGATCGGTCCTGGCTGCTGGACGATATCAATAAATATACGGCCGACTCGGAGAAGCTGGACGAGGGCGTTGACCGAGCCAACGCGGCGAAGAAGGCGGCGGCAGAGATCGAAAAATGGACCGCCACCGACGTCGTCTGGCTCGATGAGCTACGGCGCCTCTCCAAGGACTTTCCCGCCGCCGATCAGGCCATGCTGACACAGTTGGTCCTCGTACGCGGGTCGACCAAAGGCGGCACCATGACACTCAACGGCCTTGCCCTCGATGCGACCGCCATCACCGATGTCGAACGGCGTCTGCGCGAAGATGCGTCGCGTGGCGTCGAAGGCACCGGCAGTAGCCAAGACGACGCGATCAAGCACTATTCGTGGCGTTTCAGCTCCAAACTCACCGTCGAGTCGGAGAAACCGTAATGGCCCTGCAAAAGCGCGAGAAAATCCTGACGATCGTTACCGGCTCGCTGCTGGTCGTCTTCCTGATCGTGACGCTCCTGTCGGGCGGAGGTGGCTCGATGAGCACGCTTCGGGCGAAACGGAAGAGCCTGTCGGAGGACGTCCAGACGAAGAAGGATACGATCCGCTCCGGACGCGGCGCCGTCGAGCAGATGACCGCCTGGCAGAAACACTCACTGCCGTCCGGCTATGAACACGCCCGATCGCTCTACCAGGACTGGATTCGTGCCCTGGTCGACAAGGCAAGCTTCCGCGATGTGAAGGTCGATTCGTCGGGCGGCCAATCGGGCGGTGGAAGCTATAGGATGCTCACCTTTACGATCCACGGTGATGCGACCATAGACCAACTGACGCGGTTCCTGTTCGACTTCTACTCGGTTGGCCACTTGCACAAGATTCGGCATCTCTCGATCAAGCCGATCAAAGATTCCAAGCATCTGACGCTGTCGATCATCATCGAGGCCTTGTCGATGCCCCAGGCCGACCGTCCCGACACGCTGTCCAAAGAGCCGTCGGAGCGTCTCGAGTTGGCCGAGCTGGAGGACTACGTCGAAGCAATCGTCAAGCGGCAATTGGACGAGGAGCAGGATCCGGTCGATGGTGGGCTGTTCGTGGCCTACCGACCGCCGGCTCCGCCTTACGAACCGCCTCCGCCAACCCCCGATCCACTGAAGCCGCCCGAGTTCGACCCGACGACGCAGACATTTCTCACCGCCGTCGTCGGAGTCGGCGGCCGTCCACAGGCATGGCTGTTCATTCGCTCGAGCAACAAGACGCTGAAGTACTACGAGGGCGACGAGTTCGAGATCGGCCCGATCCGCGGCACGGTTGCCCGAATCGATGTCCGCCAGGTCGAACTCCAAGTGCGTGGCCGGTCGGTCCTCTTGGCGTTGAACGATAATCTGAACGAGAGCCTGCCGGACGACCTGCCTGAAGAGGAGGACGGGGAAGTGGACGACCCCGACGCATCGGAAGATGTGTCCGAGGATTCGCCCGAGGCAGAGATGTCGGAGGAACAGCTCGACGAACTACTCGACGAACTGGCCGAGGAAGGGATCGACGAACCGACCGAAGATCCGGCCGACGAACCGACCGAAGATCCGACCGACGAACCGACCGAAGATCCGGCCGACGAACCGGCCGACGATCCGGCCGACGATGAGCCCGGCGCCGAGTCCGTCGATCAACGTGAAGCCCTGCTGAAGAGGTTTCTCGAGGACGGGGCGGGCGACGCTCCCAGCGACGGATCCGACCCTGAGTGATCTAGTCGGCCAAGGATCGCATCCACCCCCTCAATAGAGCTGTCTCACAAGGGCCCGTTCGGCTCCGCAGCCTCCACGAACAGGGATACTGCCAGTCCCAACGCCCACCCCCCCCGAGAAACTGTGGAAAAATGCAGAACGTGTGGCAGACGGAGGTTCCTTTCCGCTTCCTGCGTGGTATAATCTCCTGACAATTAGGGGTGGCGAAGTGGGAATGCCCAACTCCTTCCGAGCATTCTCGCGTTAGTCACACTGCGTTTCGCGTAGCGGCGGCCTTTGTTCGAGGTACCGGTTTCCGATTGCGGTTGATTTGCTCCCCTCGGGTGTTTGGTCGTTGCCGTCGTTTGCTGGAAGGGGATGGCAAACGATGGACGACGGCTTGTACTGTTTTTGAGTTTCTTTTTCGAGGAGTGGCAGATATGCCGCAGGGTACGATCAAAAAGCTGATCATGGACAAAGGTTTTGGTTTCATTCAGGGCGAGCGGGGAGAGTTCTTCTTCCATCACTCGTGCTTGGACGATTGCACGATCGAGGAACTGCACGAAGGGCAGACCGTGTCGTACGAAGAAGGTCGCGGTCCGAAGGGACCCCGCGCCGAGAACGTCAAGCCCGCCTAGGGTTTGATCTCGCCGACAAGACAACGGAACGGCCCTCGGTTTCGAATAACCGGGGGCCGTTTCCTATGCGCAACGCGAGCCTAGCGCATCGAGCCACGCCGTTGTTGCGAAAGTCGTTCGGCCTGCTGCCGGATACGCGGGTCGGTATCTGCGCGAGCGAGTTGCTCGACCTGCTCGACAAGTCCCGGCGCGCCGGAAGTCATCAACAGTGTGATTGCCAGCAGGCGAACGTCGCTGTCCGCGTCGCGGCAAAGCGACAATAGCCATGGAACCGCGTCGACGTTTTGCAGGCTTGGAAGCACGTGGACCAAATCCTTGCGCACACGGGGATCCGGGTCGAATAGCCGGCGGGCCAACTCGAGGTGCATACTCGTGAAACCGCGGCGGATCAACTCGGCCTCTGCATTGGCAGCCGCTTGCATCTCCCCCGTACGCAGCCGCTTCATCAAGACAATCGTTTCGGCAGCCCGTGTCTCCGTGTCGAGTCGTTCACCCAACCGCGGGTCGGCCGAATCGGTCCGCGACAGACGTTCGATCGGCGATACTTCGGATTGCGAGTGCCGGTCCATGGCGTGCGGTTGTCCCGGCATCGAACGAATATCTTCTGGAACGGGCGGTAGCCGCTCGGGGAGTTGCTGCGGATTGAGCGGCTCAACCCGCGGCAATCGGGGAAGGATCTCCGGCGACGGTGGTGCCGTGGAAGCCACGTGCGGAGTTTCCGTCTCCTCGACCGGTGCCTCGCCGCCGGGAAGCATGTCGATCGGCAGCCCTCCACCGGGAAGGCTCTTCGCACTGATCACAAGCCTTTCCGCTTCGGGTGTTTCCTCACCGAGGACGAACCGTCCGCCGGAGCCGTCCCCTTGGCCCGCGATTGCCGGATTCTCGGCCCGGGCGCCTTGCGGCAGGGCGACGGTGCGAAACACCGTCTCGCAACAATCGATCACGCGAACACGGTCGACGGCGTCCGAATCGATCGGCCAAGTCACGATCCGCACGGCCAGTTCGGAAGCATCGGCCTTGGCCGTCGGGCCGAACTGGTCGATCCGCCGGGCAAGGGCCTCGGCCAGGATGGCCAGCCGTCGCGAGGCCGCTTCGCCGGGAAGTCGCGACCACGTATCGAGCTGCTCCCGCAGGATTCGCTTGGCGGCCCGGGCAACGCTCTCACGCTGTGAGCCGAGCCCCGCGACCAGCACGGGAATGCCCGGCTCGCCAAGATCGGCTGCCTGGCCGAGCAAGATCGGAACGTTTTCGTCCGCCACGGTGTCAAGCTGTTGCCGCAAGTGCTCGGCCGCATAGCGTGCATACGGCCGCTGCAGTCCGAACACCAGGGCGACAAGCCCGACCGTCATAGTCAAGACAACGAGTTGGGGCTTCAGTCGCTTCATGATCGAACGTCCCCACGCCGGATCTCTTGTCGACGTGTTTCTCGTCTGCTGCAGTTGCCGAAAAAAGGTGCGGCATTGTCGACGATCGGCCGGTGCGCGGCAAGATCAGTCGTGATCCTGCGTGGCGCCCATTTCCCGCATCTCCATGTCCCGCAATTCCCCTAAACTTCCATACAACGCGTCCAGCGGACAGCCAGACGGAATAATTTGACTGACCGGACCATGCCCATCGAGCCGAATAATCAGTAAGGCCGGCACAATCGGACCGCGACCCACTCGCCGTAGCGGACCGACTCGGCCATGACAGACATTGGGGGAACTGCCCACAAGGGGGGAATATGGCAGGGCTGCAATACGGTCCGGCGTCGACCCGATCCGGGTTGCGCACGAGCACGACGAGACACAACGCGAGAGCCACCACGATCGGGATACTGCTGCTCGCTGCTTTCTGCGGATCGAGCGGGCCGACGTGGGGCGCCAAGCCGGCCGATCCGAGTCGGGCCGACACCAGCTTTGCGGCCCGCCAGTCGGCCGTGCGATCGATTCCGGTCGAGAAACTCAGCACCGAGGCCCGGGCCAAGGTCGCGTCGGTCATCTCGAACATCTCCGTATTTCGCCGCATGCCGGTTCGCGTGGTCGACTGTGACCCGAAGCTCTATCTGTTCCTGCTGCGGCATCCCGACGTGGTGACCAACATCTGGGAAGTGCTGAAGATGAGCCAGATGAAGTTGCGTCAGGTCGGCCGCAATACCTATCGCGCCAGCGACGCGAAGGGCACATTGGCGACGGCCCAGTTGATCTTCGCCAATCACGACACGCACATCGTCTACGCCGAGGGCCTCTACGAGGGGCCGTTGTCGGGCAACCTGTTGGGCAACCCGGTCAAGGGCCGCTGTATCTTGGTGCTCAAGAGCGGTTACGTTCGCGAACCGAACGGCCGTTACTACATCACCACGCGATTGGATACGTTTATTCGGGTCGATCCGGGCGGGATCGAGTTGTTGACCAAAGCGATGCACCCGTTGGTGGGCAAGACGGCCGATTCGAATTTCACTCAAACGGTGGCTTTCTTCGGCAGCCTCTCGCGCACGGCCGAGGTCAACACGCGCGGCGTCCAGCGCCTGGCCGCCAAGCTGGCCAACGTGACGCCGGAGACGCGATTACAGTTGGCCCGACTGGCCGGCGAAATCGGCAAGAAGACCGATAAGCAAGCGGCCCAAGACACGTCCGATCCAACGCTGGTCGCCAGCCGCCCGAGCGATAAACCGAAGCCATAGCGGCGTTCCGAGAGGCGGCGGGTACCATGCTATGCTTGCGTGAGGCCGTCGGGGAATTCCGTTGCACTGTGCATGTGGCGTCCCAAGCCCACCGGCTGCGACCGGTGGGACCCAGTGTACGCATTCAGTCGGTCCCACCGGTCGCAGCCGGTGGGCTTGGGACGTGCCTATGCGGAGCGAATTCCCGGATGCC
>JAZFUB010000265.1:0-5332 GCA_036447015.1 Thermoguttaceae bacterium
GCCCAAGCTTCGGATCTGCGGCGGACGTGGCGTTTCGAACCATCGGCCTCTTCTTCGGGCGGACCCCTGCGATTGACTTGTTTCTTCCACCGTTGAGTGTAGAGGTTAGCCCCGGCAAAGGAAAGGGCCGGGGAAAATGGGAAATTGGGGAAGAAGGGGGGAAGAAGAAGAAAAAAGAAAGAAGGAAAGAAAAGAGGCGGTCTGGAAACAACTCCCTCGATCAATTGCCGATCGGGATCATCGGACGTCTGGTGCGAACGTCCGTGATGGGCTGACTTCGAACGCCACGAGGGGGGATCCTCAACTGTTTGCCGATCGGCAAGAGCTGTGGGCTGGCGAGCACGCTGCGGTTGGCCTCGAAGATTTCCAGGTGTCGATCGGCCGTTCCTAAGTAACGCTCGGCCAGTTGTTCCAGCGTATCGCCGTCGACGATCGTGTGCGTCAGTTCTCTTACAACGGGCTTCGGCGGGTTCAGGCTGATCGATGCCCCCCAGCGCGATGTCGCGCCGTGGCGAGGAATTGTCGAGTACGCGTCCTGAGGATAGTGCCGCGCCAAGTCCGGCGGCAGTCCACCCGGATCCATGGGGCCAAAATTCTCGGGCTCCTGGGCCACCACTCGAGGTCTGGCGATTCGATGCGTGGCGGCCGGTGGCGTCGTCGCTCCTCGATCCACGGCCGGCCATTGCGACGCAGGTCCGCTCGATAGCGGTGGCGCAGCGTGCCCTCGAGGCACCACCGGATCGTCCGCCCTGGCCCCATTCGGATCCGTCTGGGACGAGCCGCGAGGAATCACCAGAGCCACAACGATTCCAAACAGAAGCACACCGCAGGCTGCGGCCAACTTGACACCTTGATCCATGAGTTTTGTTTCCTGCCTGATTGAGAATTCGGGTTGAATCCCTTGGAAACACGGCTGGACCCCGACACGGTCGAGTCCCACTGAAGAAGATGGCTCCGCCTAGAGAATATCGGGACGCGCGCGACGGGATTTGCAGTCAACCACGAGAAACTCTAGGTCATCACGGAGGGCATGGTCGGCTCCTGAGGAGTCTGGCGAAGATGCCGCGAGGACTCTGACGGCCCGGCCGGTCCTGCCGATTATGCCGCGCGACCGTGATCTGTCGTACGAATGGTTAGTCGGCGGGCTTGCCCACCGTTGAGAACCGACGCTCGACCCGCTATGCTGATTGGCGTGGTCACGGCGGCTGGACGTTTCCCAACAATGGAGTCTCACAGCGATGACGGAAAGAACCTGTCGATGCTCAGCGAGTTCGGCCGCAGACTGAAGATTGCCCGGATGATGCCCGGTCATTGGGGATATCCCCACAGCCTGGCGCCCATCTTCCATCCCGAGTTCGAGGAGTTCTGTGGGCGACGAGCCGGCGCACTCGCCGGCCTGCGCGACGATCCGTATGTGTTGGGCTACTTCTCCGACAACGAGATCCAACTTCCCCGCGATGCGTTGGACAGGCACTTGCAGTTCGCACCGGACGAGCCGGCCTACACGCATTACGCCCATCAAGTGAAGGTGGCGACCGATTGGTTCCGCCAGCGGCACGGCGGCCGGTTGGACATCGACGCGATCACCGATGACGACCGCCAGGCATGGGTCGGCCACACGATCGACCGCTACTACACCGTCGTCGGTCGGGCCGTTCGCCGAGCGGATCCCAACCACATGTATCTCGGCTCGCGGCTCTACGGCAGCGAGAAGGGCAACCGGGCCGTATGGCGGGCGGCCGGAAAACACCTCGACGCGATCGCCGTGAACATCTACGGCGTCTGGACGCCCACCGAACAGGTTCGCCAGTGGGCCGCATGGTCGGCCAGGCCGCTGATCGCCACCGAGTGGTACGCCAAGGGACAAGACTCGGGCATGAAGAACATCAGCGGCGCCGGCTGGACGGTCGCGACCCAACAGGACCGGGGCCGTTTCTACCAAAACTTCACGCTCGGCCTGCTGGAGTCGGGCGTCTGCGTCGGCTGGCACTGGTTCAAGTACGCCGACAACGACCCAATGGACACGAGCAGCGACCCGTCGAACCGCAATTCGAACAAGGGAATGCTAAACTTCCGCTACGAGCCCTACACACCGTTGTTGGAGGCCATGCAGAAACTGAACACGCAAGCATATCCGCTGACCGAGTATTTCAAACCGTAGGTCAAGCTGTGCTTCCGAAACGCGCCGGGCAAGCCCGACGGCTAAACGTTTGATGGCTAAACGTTTGATGTGGCGCAATCTTCCAAGAATATCCCCCAAACGTGGCATAGGGTGATCTTTTTCCTTTCGTTTGTGCTAAGATGGCAGCGTGTGGCGTTTCCGTCCAGAATCTGTTCCTCAGACACAGGAAGTCTTTGAAATGATGAAGCATCGAAATCTCTTGGCAGGCGTCCTTCGTATGGCGGTGATTTTTACGGCCGTCGCTTTCGTAACCTCCGGCGTTGTAGCCGTTGGCGAGGACGCGAAGACGGCCCTGGCGAAGATCGGGACCGACAAGGGAATCTGTGTTGTGCTGGGTGCGGAGCAGCCCTCGTTGGTTACCGGCTTGGCACAAGGGAGCGAACTGACGATCTACTTCCAGTCGCCCGACGCCCGCGAAGTGGCCGGCGTGCGAACAGCGGCCGAGGCGGCCGGGCTGTTGGGCACGCGGGTGTTCGTCGATCAGGGCGACTTCGACGCGATTCATCTGGCCGACAACCTGGCCGACGCGGTGCTCGTGTCGGCGGCTGCCGGTGATGGTGCCGATCGAGAAGAGATTCTGCGAGTCCTGCATCCCGAGGGCAAGGCCCTGCTCGGCGATCGGACATTGGTCAAACCGTTTCCCGAGGGCATCGACCGTTGGGATCATCCGTACCACAGCCCTAACAACAATCCGCAGTCGACCGACCAACTGGCCCGGGCACCGTACCTGACGCAATTCCTGGCCGACCCGAAATTCTCGCCCATGCCGGAACAGACCGTTGCGGCCGCGGGACGCATCTTCAAAGCGTTCGGGCATATCGCTCATCGAGCGAACCAGAACGTGATGCTCAACAAGCTGCTGGGCATCAACGGCTACAACGGGACGACCCTGTGGCAACGCGATCTGCCGGCCGGGTTCATGATCCATCGCAACACGATGATCGCCACACCCGAGACGCTCTACCTGGCCGACGACGAGTCGTGCAAGCTGATCGATGCGAAGACGGGCGAAACGACCGGCGAGATCGTCATTCCCGACGGGCTGGGCGACGGGCCGGTATGGAAATGGATGGCCCTGCAAGACGGCGTGCTCTATGCCCTGGTCGGCGGCAAGGAGATCAACGTGGCGGTCGTGCCCTCGAGCAATCCGGCCCTGGGCCACTGGCCTTGGGGGATGTGGCAGGGCCACGATTACAAGGACCCGAAGACGAACTTCGGCTTCGGACGCACGATGGTGGCGATCGATACCAAGACGAAGAAGATCCTCTGGTCGCACAACGAAGACGACTACCTCGACGCCCGTGGCCTCTGCATGCAAGACGATCGAATCTACGTCTACAGCCCGGACAAGTCGCTCGGCTGTCTCGATGCGACCTCGGGCAAGACCGTCTGGAAGACGTCCGACGCCAAGTTGCTCGCCGCGATCGGGCCCAACGCCCGGGCCCAGCATTACGTGACCGGCTATGCCACCTCGGCGTATATCAAGTGCAACGACCGGTTTCTCTTTTTCTCCGGCCCGCAACGTGCTCGGACCGTCGCCGTTTCGGCCAAGGACGGCAAGCTGCTCTGGCAGCATACGCAAGGAAATCTCCAACTCGTGTTGCGCGACGACGCCATCTACGCAGCCGGCCCGGGCGATACGGGTGTGAAACTCGACTACGAGACGGGCGACGTGATCGGCCGGCTGCCCGTGCGTCGGGCCTGTACGCGAGCGACCGGTAGCGTCGACAGCATCTTTTACCGCACGACGGGCGGGACCGTGCGGATCGACGTGGCGGCCAATTCGGCCCACCATGTCGCACCGATGCGTCCGCCATGCCAGGACGGCGTGATCATTTCCGACGGGCTGCTCTACTGGGGACCGTGGATGTGTGGCTGCCAATTGGCGTTCTACGGCCATATCTGCCTGGCACCGGCCGGCGAGTTCGATTTCCGGCCGGGCACCGACGATTCGAGGCTCGAGATGGGCCCCGGCGACCCGACGTCGGTCGAACCGTTGGCGGTACAAGCGGGCGATTGGCCCGTCTATCGCGGCAACAACGGACGCAGTTCCGTCTCGACGGTCGCGGCTCCTCGGAGCATTCAGAAGCAGTGGACGTATAAACCAACGGCGTCGATCCGCCCGACGGCCCCCGTCACCGCCGGCGGGTTGATCTTCGTCGGTGATCACAGCGGCGCCGTCCGCGCCATCGGTCCCGACGGCAAAGTGAAATGGCAGGCCCGAACCGGCGGAGCGATTTACTTCCCACCGGCAGTTGCCGAGGGCCGTGTCTACGTCGGTTCGGCCGACGGGCGCGTCTATGCGCTGGAAGCGACCACCGGCCGCCTGCTCTGGCGTTTCCGTGCCGCACCGGCCGATCGATGGATTTCCGTCTACGACAAGCTCATCTCGACCTGGCCGGTCGCCGGCGGAGTCGTCGTAGATAACGGCGTCGTCTATGCGGCCGCCGGCATCGCCCATTACGACGGCACCCACGTCTATGCCCTCGATGCGGTCACCGGCAAGGTGAAGTGGTACAACGACTCCTCGGGCACCGTCTCCGAGCAGTTCAGCAGCGGCGTGAGTCTCCAGGGCAGCCTCTATCTGGCCGACGGCGAACTGCGATTCCTCGGCGGCAACGTCCACCAGACGGCACGCTACGATCTGGCAACCGGAAAGTGCTTGAACGAGCCGAATCGGAGCGTTATGTCGCAGCACCGCACGGCCTTCTATCCGTACTATCCGAATTACGGCAAGTACATATCGCTGCACCGACCGATGGGCAAGGGAAGATCGTTGGACTATGCGGCCAGCTACGAAGGCAGCCAGCATTCGCAATTAGCACTGTTCGCACCAATGCCACGGGGTGCACAACCGACCCAAGCGACCGATCGCCCAACGGACCGACGTCGACCGGCCCCGAAACGGCCGACCATTTGGCAAGCGAAGGCCGGCCGCGTCTACAACAGTTTCATAGTCGCTCCGAAGACGCTCATCACCGCCGGACGAACCGCCTTCGACCCCGCCGCACCTTCGTTCCTGGCCGCGGTCGATCTGGGGGACGGCACCGACATCTGGTACGAGTTGCGTCGTGCCCGCGCCGCAATCAAGCAGGAAGCGCCGCCCGAACCACAGTTGCCGGCGCTAACGCAGTTCAGCCAGGTGCGCGC
>JAZFUB010000266.1:0-13891 GCA_036447015.1 Thermoguttaceae bacterium
GCCCGCTGCACGGTCATGGTTTGCCTAGCAGCCTTTTGAAAAAGTGAAGCTTGTATTGTGTGGCACGACCCTGACGCACTAAGGGCGTGGTACGTCGGGAAAAACCACGCCCTTCGTGCCTCAGGGTCGTGCCACACAATACAAGCTTCACTTTTTCAACAGGCTGCTAGGCAAACCATGACCGTGCAGCGGGCGATCAACCTGGGCGGTACGACGTCGTGGGATCGACCGGCGGCTCTTTTTGCTCGCTGGGCGGCCGGTGCCATGGTCGGGCTGTTGGCGATCGTCGCGCTGTTGATGCTCTGGCGACGATTGGCCTCGGCGCTGCACACCCCGTTGGATCCGCTGAGCCTCTCGGCCGTGGGCCTGACGGCCGTCTTCGTTGCCGGGAGTGCTCGCCGTCTGTGGCAAGTCTCGGAAAAGGGGACAGGTCCAATTTGTGCGAAACACCCTTCGGGCCGTTCCGGCAAATTGGACCTGTCCCCTTTTCCGCCGTGGGTCGTTGTGCTGCTGCCCTCCATCTCGCTGCTGGCCTGTGGGGCGGCACTCAGCCTACCCGGCACGTCGCACGTCGGGCTGGCCGTCTTTTGGGGACTGGTCGTCGTCGAAGAGCTTTGGACATGGCGCAGCGTTGTTCGTCCCAGCACGCCTCACAAGCGTCGGTCGGCACAACCGATACCTCAGGCCGATCCGACGCCCCGCACAGAGCCGATGCCCGCAGCCGAGCCAACACCCGCAACCGAGCCGACGCCCGCAATCGAGGCGACTCCATCACAGGCCGGCCGTGCGGTGCCGGTAGAATCGCTTTCTCAATTGCCCGGGGAAGACGTGTTGCAACACCTCACTCGCAGTCGGACCGCCGAAGGTGTCGAACAACTTTCCGGTTGGTTACGAATGCCGTTTCTTGCCGGCCAGCGAACGGCCAACATCCACGTGGCCTTTTGCCCGCCGTTCGCGAAGACGCCCGGACTCGAGTGGGAGCAATGCGACGGGCCGCCGGTGCGGATCAAGGCGGGCCAGGTCCTGCCGCACGGAGCGCGACTCGATCTGAAACTGGCCCAAGCGAGCGAGACGCCCGTGGCCGTAGTGTTGGAGTTCGCCGCGCGCGACAGTAATTCCCGTTAGCGATTCCCGTTAGCCGCTGGGCTTGCCCCGCGCTGGGTCGGCCAACGATTCTGCCAACCCAGCGCGGGGCAAGCCCAGCGGCTAACATTGAAGAGTCGCGGAAATGCGGTCGGCTCAGTTCACCTTGGCCACTTGGCGGAGGTTCAGGTAGTCGACGACGATGTCGAGGGCCTCGTCGAGATAGTAGTCGCGCTCGATGGCCGGCTTGTCGGGGTCGGAGATATTTTCGATTGTTTTCCGCTCTTCGGCCTCGGCGTTCAGCTCGGCCCGTTCTTCGAGGTACTTTGCTTCGTTGAGCGTGACGAACTTGCGTTCTTTCTGTTCCTTGTAACGCGCGATGTTCTTGATGACCTTCTGGAAATCTTCCGAGTTGTCCAGGCGCTGTTCGGACAGATTGCGGAGCCGCTCGCAGACCGCATCGTCGACGTAGCTTGTCCGCGGGAAATCGAGCGCCTCGACGCTGTCGAACGCGACCGGATAATCCAGATCGGTTTCGCCTACGTCAAGGTGGGTCGTCAGCGAGGGCAACTCCAGGTCGGCCACCACGCCGCGATTCTGTGTGCTGTCGCCGTTGGGGCGATAGAACTGTTGGGTGGTGATCTTCAGTGCGCCCATCGGACGCGCGTTGGCAAACCCGAAGAACTTCTGGCCCAGGTCCATCAGGTTCTGCACGGTTCCTTTGCCGTGGGTCGCATGGTCGCCGACGATCAGGCCTCGCTTGTAGTCCTGGATCGCTCCGGCGAGGATCTCGCTGGCGCTGGCGCTGAACTTGCTGGTCAACACGACCAGCGGGCCCGACCAGGACGTGCCCGGATTGACGTCGCGGAATGCCTCAACCTGGTCCTTGCCATCCTTGACCTGGACGACCGGTCCGCCGTCGATGAACAGTCCCGTCAGATTGATCGCTTCGGTCAACGAACCACCGCCGTTGCGCCGCAGGTCGAGCACCAACGCATCGACTTCCTTCGCGTTGAAATCGTCGAGGATCCGTCGGACGTCTCTGGTGGTGCTCCTGAAGTTCGGCAGGCCGCGTCGGGCACCGTCCATATCCATGTAGAAACTGGGCAAGTCGATCACGCCGATCTTGTACGGCTGGCCACCCGGCTTGGTGCCGTTGTCGAAGATCGCACCGTGGGCCTCGCTATCCTTCAGCTCGATTTTCGCCCGGGTGATCTTGATCTTCCTGCGTTCCTTGGTCTCGACCGAGATGAGTTCCAGTTCGACGACGGTGTCCTTCGGTCCGCGGATCATCTTCACCACGTCGGAAAGCTTCATATCGACCGTGTCGACCATCTCGCTCTCGGGATCCTTGCGTGCGCCGACGATCTTGTCCTCGACTTTCAAGCGGCCGTCCTTGTCGGCGGCCCCGCCTTGGATGATCTTCTTGACGACCGTATATCCGTCGATCGACTGCAACGACGCCCCGATGCCTTCCAACTCCAACCCCATCAGGATCTCGAAGTTTTCCAGCGTGGCCGGCGACATGTAGCTGGTATGCGGATCGAACGCCATGCTCATGGCGGTCAAGTACATCTCGAGCAGTTCCTCGCCGTCGGTCTGGTGCATCCGCTTGGCCAGGCTATGGTAACGGCGGGTCAGCTTCTCTCGAGCCTCCTCGCCTTCCATCTCGTCGTCGTCGTTGTGCTTCAGTTCCAGCAGGCTGTACTTGATCCGCTTTCGCCATTTGTCGCGAGCTTCGGCCGCCGTTCGGGCATATTGGACCATGTCACGGTCGCTGATCATCTCTTCGTCGACCGTAAAATCGTGCTCGGCAGCCAGCAACTCGTCGATCAGCGTGATCCGCTCGTCGATTCGCTGCAGGTAAATGGCGTAGACGGTATAGGCAAAACTGATGTCGCCGTCGCGCACCATGTCGTCCAACTCGTCCTGTTGCTTCATCAGCTCATCGATATCCGACTGATAGAAATAGAGTTTCCACGGATCCAACGACTTCAGGAACGCCTTCATACAGCGCCGCGAGACCTCGTCATCGAGCTCTCGCCCCGAAAGGTGATTGTGGGCCAGCAGATGGGCTACGGTCCGGGTAATGGCCCGCTGGCTCGCGGTTGGCGCGACCGGATCGGCCCGAAGTGCCGAAGGCAAACAACTGGCCGCGACGAGCATCGCAGCCGCAAACGACAACCCAACGATCTTGCGGCGGTGAGAAAAAACGTTCGAGCGTGTCATGCAAGCTCCCCTAGAACTTAGGTAGTTTGAGAAATTGGTTAAGCCTATATCGAGTCTGACGCTATATTTATGGTACCGCGAAGCCATAGGCGGAACAAGGCCATCCATGGTGTGCAAGAGGGGGGTTCCCACTGAAACAGTGGGGGTCTCGGCCGTTACCAACCCTCAGGTCCAACAATGGGGTCGGTCGTTGGGACCTTACTCCTTCTACGAAAAGACTCCATACGATGGTTCGGGACAAAAAATCAGATGAGACAACCCTATACTTCCCCGGCGACACCTCCACCATTACAATCATAACATACACTATCCTACCCAAATTGCCATAGAAGGATGCCTCCCATGAACCGTCGCCTCGTCCTGCTCGTTTCGCTCTGTCTGCTGCTGGCCGTGTTGGTTCGGGTCGCCGACGGCCAGTCGTGGGGCCGATTTCGCGGTCCGGATGGGTCGGGACAGTGCGAGGCGACGACCATTCCCGCCTCCTGGAACACGGCGGATTACAAGTGGCGGGTGAAGTTGCCCGGCGTGGGCCATTCCTCGCCCGTGGTCCGGGGTCGGAAGATCTTCGTCACCTGCGGCGGAGCGGCGACGGCCGCTCGGATCATTCGCTGTCTGAATACCTCCGATGGGGGCCTTGTCTGGAAACGCTCGTTCCCGTCCGAACATCACGGGATGAACGGTTTCAACAGCTACGGTTCCTCGACGCCCGCGTTGGACGAGGACCGCGTCTACATGACCTGGGCCACGCCCGACGAGTACGTCGTCGTCGCCCTGGACCAGGCCAAGGGCCGCGAACTGTGGCGTCGCGATCTGGGACCGTTTCAGGGCGAGCACGGCTACGGGGCCTCGCCCATCGTGTTCGAGGATCTGCTGATTGTCACGAACGACCAGGACGGCGAGAGTTTTGCCGTGGCGCTCGACTGCACCACGGGCAAGATACGTTGGAAGGCCCCGCGACGGACCGAAGTCGCCGCCTATTCGACCCCCTGTATCTTTCAGCCCGAGGGCCAACCGCCGCAGTTGATCCTCACCAGTTGGGCCAACGGCATCAGCAGCCTCGATCCCCGCTCGGGTGACAAAAACTGGGAACTGCCGATCCTGAACCATCGCGTGGTCTGCTCGCCCATGGTTGCCGGAGGACTGATCTTCACGAGTTGCGGTTCCGGCGGTGGCGGAAAACAAATGGTGGCCGTGCGACCGGGCATCCCCGGCCGGGGGATCGAAGCCGCGCTCGCCTACGAGATCGAGGGTTCCTTGCCCTACGTGCCCACCTCGGTCGCCCACGGGCAACTGCTCTTTCTCTGGAGCGACTCGGGCGTGGTGACCTGTCTGGACGCTCCGACGGGCAAGATCCACTGGCGGGAACGCGTCGGCGGGCAATATTTCGGTTCGCCGGTACGCGTCGCCGATCGGATCTACTGCATCTCCCGAAAGGGCGAGATCGTCGTACTGGCAGCCGCGGAGAAGTTCGAACTGCTGGGACGCATCAGCCTCGAAGAGCCAAGCCAAGCCACGCCCGCCATAGCCGACGGCGTGATGTATCTACGCACCGAATCGCACTTGATGGCTCTCGGCGGGAAATAGTCCGCCCTGTCGAACCAACCCGTCTAGCAGCCCGTTGACAAAGTCGTGTGCCACGTTTTTTTCTACCGGCTCACCGGTCCGATGTACTCGGTTGCTACGACGATGTCGTCGAACCAGACCTCCATCACTCGGCTTTCCGGCTTGGGGTCTTTGTTGTGTCGTGCCGGTTGGTCCGTGTTGTAGTAGAGTAGCCAGAACGTGTTGATTTTCAGGTCGTCGGTCGTCCGCCAATTGAAGCCTTCGAATCGTCCGTACAATTGGCCGTCGATCCAAAAGGCTTCCACGCCGTCGTTGGCGTTAGGTTTGGAATTCGCTTTCAGCAGCGCTTCGACGCAATACCATCGGCCCGGCTCGATCGGGTCTTGGCGGCCGTTGAACACGGAGCCCCACTTCGTTTGCATCTCGTGCCAATAGGAATAAAAATTCCAGACGCCCGGCGGTTGGAACTTGCCCCAGCGGCCGGTCGGTTCGATGCCGGTCGAGAACTTGGCGTCGCCGGCCGGTGTCTCGCCCGCTCCGCCTTTCGGCCAAGGTTTTGGCGTGCTGTCGGCCACCAGGTGGACGAAGTGGTGGATGTAGCCGGTCTTCTCGTGAAACTTCACGTAGAATCGGGCGTACATCGTGTCGACGCCCTCGGTGTGGGTGAACAGGTGCCCGTTGTCGCGGATGCGAATCGAACGCTTGCCCGACGAACCGGCATGCACATCCGGCGTCAGTTCCATGTTTTCCCGCTTGCTGATGCTCTGCCATCGCTTGCCGATCCGATCGATCGTATCCGACTCGAAATCCTCGACGAAAAGAACCCGGGGATCCCGCCCAATCCCTTTGTCGCCCGGATACCGCGACGCGAGTCCTTTCGTTTCAGGCTCCGCCGGCGACACGGCCGCTTGCCGAGGAGGCGTGTCCTCGTCTTCCGCAGCCTTTGATTCGGCGACCGGCCGGCCGTACGAAACGGCAACAATGGCGGCCACACACAGCAACGCATTTCTCATACCCGATCGTTTCATCGCAAACCCCCGTATGCTGGAACACCGTGTAGATTGAACCCCCCGGAACCATTCGGTCAATATACTTGGCCGCTGGGGTCGTCGCAACCGATGTCAATTTCACAACAAGCAGGTTCAGCCCCGAAGGGGCGGCAGTCAATAGCCCAGGGCGTAAGCCCTGGGAATGTTGGCATCAAGGTGAGCGCGAGCCCCGAAGGGGCGGCAGAGGCGCTGGCCTTGCCCTTTCTGCCGCCCCTTCGGGGCTCTGTGTCGGTGCTGGTCGCCTGGCCCCAGGGCTTACGCCCTGGGCTATTGACTATCGCCCCTTCGGGGCTTGCTCGACGCCAAATCTTGAAAGACGGCGTGGTCGTTCGTTGCTTGCTATTCACAACCGTTTCCTCTACAGTGAATGCAAGACGTTCAGTCGCGGCGGCCATCGCAGAGGAGACTCCTGATGCCTACGATCCTGAGATTGACCCATGGTCCCTGTTTGCTCTTGTGCCTGTCTTGGCTGAGCCTATCGGCCGCGGCCGAGGACTGGCCCGGTTGGCGAGGGCCTCGCGGCGACGGCTCCAGTCTCGAGACGAACGTCCCGGTCCGTTGGAACGGATCGGAGGGCACGAATATTGCCTGGAAGGTCGAGATCCCCGGCAGGGGACACGCCTCGCCGATCGTCTCCGCCGAGCGGATTTTTCTGGTTTCGTGTCTCGAAGAAACCGGGGATCGCGTTCTCTTGTGTCTGGATCGCGAAACGGGCCGCACCCTCTGGCAACAGACGGTCGTCAACGCGCCGTTGGAGAAACAGCACTCGTTGAACAGCCACGCTTCGAGCACGCCGGCCACCGACGGCCGGCTCGTTTACGTTTCGTTCCTGGAGCCCGACCTCGGCCGCGACGAACTCACCGGCGGTCCCAATGCGCGTAGCGAAACAACACCGGGCCCTATGCTGGTGGCGGCCTACGACTTCGACGGCAACAGGCAGTGGGTCGCTCGGCCCGGCCGGTTCTCCAGCCGGCACGGCTATTGCTCCTCGCCCATCCTGTTCAAGAACCTGGTGATCCTCAACGGCGATCACGACGGCGACGGGTATCTCGTTGCGCTCGATCGGGCGACCGGCAAGACGGTGTGGAAACGGGCTCGGGTGAACAACACGCGAAGCTACTGTGCGCCGATCATCCGCGAGATCGACGGCCGCACGCAGATGATCCTCGCGGGCACCCTCTGCGTGGCCAGTTACGATCCGCACGACGGCTCGCGGCACTGGATCCTCGACGGCCCGACCGAACAGTACGTCGCCTCGTTGGTCTACAACGGCGACCTGCTCTTCCTGACCGCCGGCTTTCCCGAGCGCCACATCATGGGCATTCGGCCCGACGGACACGGCAACGTGACCGAGACGCACGTCGCCTGGCACACGACCCGCGGCTGTTCCTACGTGCCCTCGCCGGCGGTCGGCGGCGGCGGCAAGTATTTTCTTGTCGTGTCCGATGACGGCATTGCAAGCTGTTTCGAGGCGACCTCCGGAGAGCGGCATTGGATGGAACGGATCGGGCCCCATTACAGCGCATCGCTGGTCGAGGTCGACGGGCTGGTCCACTTCCTTTCCGACCAGGGCATCACGACGGTCATCCGCCCGGGCGAGCAGTTCGAGGTGGTTGCCGAAAACGCCCTGGGCGAGAATTGCTACAGCTCGCCCGCGATCAGCCAAGGTAGGATTTTCATCCGCGCCGCAAAGCACCTGTATTGCATCGCGACGGACGAAAGTTAGAGATTTCACTTCAGCAAGGAGTTTTCCATGTCCACGGACGATACACCGCAACCCGCCGCACCCAGCCCTCAGGAACTCAAGGCGGCGATGAAGGCCTTTCGGAAGCGATTGAAACTGACCTGTCTCGACGACCAATCGCGGATCGGTGTGGGGCCGTTGAGCGGCGGACGCCAGTCGGGGATCGTCGCCATCACACCGCCGGACCGCTTCCCGCCCGAGGTCTGGGAAGAGTTGGCGCGGCAGGGCAAACTCAACAAGTTACGGGGTGGGCAGTACGAATTGGTTCAACCGTAGACGGTCTCTGCATTCCAGCAGCGGCGCGATGTTTCCGCGTCACTCGACGTGCAGAGCGAGTAACTGACAAGGATACATCGACAACGTCACTCGGCCGCACGTCTAGCCATCAACGCAACCTTGCCCGGGCTTCTTCGGCCCAGGGATTTTGTGGGGATAGGTCTAGGAAGGTTTGCCAGTGGTTTCGGGCTTCTTCCGGGCGGTCGGTCTCGTCGAGGGATCGGGCCAGGTGGTAGTGGACGTCGGCGTAGTCGGCGTGGAAGGCGAGCGTGCCTTCGAACGCGGCGATGGCCAGTTCGTGTTGGCCCGTTTCGGCCAAGACGCAGCCCAGGTTGGCGCGGGCTTCGACGTAGTCCTCGTCGAGTTCGACGGCCATGTAGTATCGTTCGCGTGCTCCGGCCAGATCGCCCTGCCGGTAGAGCAACTCGGCCAATTGGAAACAGGTTTCGGCGTTGGGTCCGCCGGCCGCCATGGCCGCTCGGAGCATTTCGGCCGCGGCGGAGACTTGGCCGTCCTCCTCCAACTCGGCGGCCGCCCGGCACATCTCCTCCGGCGTCGAGGGAACCGGGCCGACTTGGGGCTCGGCCATCGGAAGCACGGACCGTGTCTCTTCGTCGGATACGGCGGCGCGTGGTGGAGCCTCGAAGTTGAACCGCAACTGGCCGCCCGGCTCGATCAGTCCGTCGCCCTGACGCAACAGGATCTCCTTGCCCTGGATGATCACCGACAATTGACTCAGCGGTCGGGCCACGCCCGGGACATCTCGGGCCAAGGTCTCTAGTTTCTTTTCGATCGCACTCGGCGAGACGCCGGCCGCCAGCAGTTCGGCCAGCCGTCGGGCCGTGGCCACCTCCTGGAAGTCGAAATACGGAAGCCGCCGCACCTCGCGAACCGGGACGATCAGACCCCGGCGGTGCCATCGTCGGATGACCGCCACCGGCACGCCGAACAGCTCGGCCAGCATTGCGGGGGTGTAGAGTCGCTGCAGATCGTGCCCCGGATCGACCAGCTCCAGCCGCTGCCAGAGCTCCGTTTCGGTGATCACCGCCAGGGTGCCGTCCCGGACTGCCTGCCGAGTCGGTGCGTCGAACCATTCGTCGAGCCCATCGGCCTCGGGCATCGGCAGCGTCTCTTCTCCGATGACGGCCAGATGGACCGCCGGGTCGGGCCGTTCGACCACGATTGCGCCGTGGCTGCGGACCAGCCCAGCCGCATCTCGCTTGGCCATACTGGCCAGCTTGCCGAGAAAGACCACCCGTTGGCCTTGGAGGATTTCCGGGCTCTTGATTTCGTTTTCAGCAGCGGACATTACACGGGATCCGGAGGAGGTTGCACGGCAACAGTGTGGCGCACGCCGGCGGAACTGTCAATGTGCGGCGGGGTTTGGTCTTCTTCGCCGGGCCCGAATTTGCTATGTTCGGCCGGTTTTTCGCCTTTCGAACAGGGTCGCGTGCCGAGCCGATGTCGCTGAAATTGCCCAAACTGACGTCTCTTGGCGTCCAAGCCCACCGGCGGCGTCCGGTGGGACCTGGCGTATGCACTCGGTCAGTCCCACCGGACGCCGCCGGTGGGCTTGGAAGCAGCCTACTGCTCTGTGTACTCCTCCTCGGCGGGTGTGCCGGGCCGTTGCAGACGCAGCTTAGCTTGCCGGGGCGGCATACGATGGCGCGCGAGCAGTTGATGGTTCATAGCGATTTTCCGATGGCGGCCCAACATCGCCTGATCGAGGAGCTGACGGCACGACGATTCGACCTGAGCCGCCGGTTGGCTGTGCCGATTTCCAACGAGCCGATCCATATCTACCTGTTCGAGAATGTCGAGGCTTTCGACCGGTTCATGGGCATGCACCACCCCGACTTTCCGAACCGTCGCGCGTTCTTCGTCGAGACCGACACCCGGCTGATCGTCTACGCCCATTGGGGAGATCGTGTTGCCGAGGACTTGCGCCACGAGGTGACGCACGGGTATCTGCACTCGATGGTTCCGAACCTTCCGCTATGGCTCGATGAAGGGCTGGCCGAAACGTTCGAGGTTCCGCGAGGTCGAAGCGGCATCAACCGACCGCACCTGGCCCTGCTGACGGCCCGACTGAAGCAAGGCGAGTGGCAGCCCGACCTTCGACGAATCGAGCAACTCCATGCGGCGTTCGACATGACGCAGGCCGATTACGCGGAGACCTGGGCATGGGTCCATTTTCTGCTGCACTCGCGAGCGGAACACGCCCTGTTGCTGCAACACTACCTAGCCGACCTGCGCGGCGACGGCTCGCCCCCGCCCGTTTCGTCGCGGCTGGCCCAGATGCTTCGCGATCCGGAGGCGTCGCTCGTCGAGCACGTGCGTTACTTGGCGGCAAATGCCGGTGGTCTTTAGGGGCCGTCCGGAAACAACTCTCCCGTTTAGCTGCCGCCGGCACGGCGGCTTGACTGAAAGCGTGTTCAAACGCGAAGCCGCCGTACCGGCGGCAGCTAAACGGGCGGGCAAGCCTATTTCTGCAACGCCAGCAGCGCGATGACCAGGCTCATCGTGTTCAGCGACATGTGCAACACGATCGACGGAACGATGCGGTGGGTCCGGTGGTAGAGAACGCCCAGGGCGATGGCGAAGAAGAACAGCACGAACGGGTCGGGAGCGACGTATTCGGGCAATACCCGGAGCAGGGCGAATTGGACTGCGTAGATCGGCGCGGCCAGTCCGGCGAACGCCACGAGCCCCAATCGCACGTCGGCGAAGAAATGCTTGGCCGACCAACCCAGATCGTTTGCGGTGGCCCCGACGCGCAGGGGCAAGAACTTGATCGCGAAGTACATCGTCAACAGGCCGGCGACCGACGTGCCGAGCATCAGGCCGAGGTAATAGTAGGGATGGGCCATCGGCGTCTCGACCCGAAAATGCATTCGGGCGAACACCACCGAGGTCAGCAGAATCGGTACAAAACCGCCCGGCATCACGCGGCCCAGCAACGGCATGCTCCGCCGCAATCGACGCTGCAACGCTTCGAGCCAGCCCTGCAACAAGAGGCGAAAGAGAAACTCCTCGACGATCGGCGCCACCAGCGCCGCCGAGAAGGCACAGAGGACGAACACCCGAAGGTTTCCCTCGGCGATCAGTCGCGTAATCACATGGGCCGCATTGGAGTTTTCCGGGTCGCTGATCGCCGGGAGCCTGGTCAATTCGGGACCCAGTATCCAGACAACCAATCCGTGGAAGACGGTCAAGAGCGCGATCCCGGCCGCCAGTACGAGCAGGACGTCAACGCCCCGCCACGGCACCGGGCGCCGTCGCTGAAACGGCAGGATCGGCAGGCCTCGCGACCGACGAATCAGAACCGACCCCCAGACGCCCAGGAAGCCCCAGATCGCGGCGACCAGTACGACGGAAAACCACAGCGGCGGCGGGTTCACTTGGGCCAGCAAGGTCATCGTCGGTTCCTGATGTTCATCCAATGGCCCGCAACGCATCGTCGTTGTTCGCTCCGCGAACAAAATGTTAGTTCGCGGATAGGCCGTGAAGAGATCGTACGATGGGCCTCCGAGCCCGTCGAAAAGTCGAACACCCCTGGATTCGACGGGCTCGGAGGCCCATCGTACAGGTTGTTTCCGAATGATTCACAATCTCGGAGCGAACAACGACTATTATTGATTCCCCGTTCCTAAGTTATTTCCGCAGGAGTTTCACGGCCGCAACGATATACCCGACGCCCGAATAGACGGTCAACAGAACGGACGACCACAACGAAACCACGAACAGGACCCAGCACCATGTGGATCCCTCGGTGATCGGATCGTACGACAGATAGAACAGGCCCGCACCGGCTGCGACGCACTGCAAGACCATCTTCAGTTTGCCCGCCATCTTGGCCGAGAAATCGGACCCCCGCTCTTCGATGAAACTCCGCAGCGCCGTGACCAGCAGTTCACGCCCGACGATGACCACGACCATCCATGCCCGAAGGCCCCACGGCACGTCGCGCATCTCGGGAATCGCGACCAGAAAGATGAACGTGCCGCAGATGATCACCTTGTCGGCGAACGGGTCGAGAATGCGACCCAACGTGGTCACCTGACCGTACTTCCGCGCGTAGTACCCGTCGAGCCAATCGGTGCTGGCGGCGATGATGAACAGCACCATGCCGGTCAGGTAGTATCCCCAGGCAACGAACGCGAAAAGGATGATCGACAAAATCAACCGCAGCGAGGTCAGTTGGTTCGGCAAATTGAAGACGGTCGCCAGGCTACGGTCGGCTTCGTTGGGTTGGCTCGACATGTCCGGTCCTGTCCCCTTCATTGCACGGCTACCCCAATTAGATCATAACCGCTTGTGGCCACAATCTCGCATGGAACGATTTTTCCCGGGACCAAATCCCTACCAGTTACGTAAACAACACCGTCGACCTCCGGGGCGTCGGCATAGCTTCGTCCTATGCAGGCGTCCTTTTCGCCCTCGATATAACGATCGATCATGACATCCATCCGGCGGCCCACCTGCGACTGGTTCCAGGCGAAGGCGATTTCCTGCTGAACGGCCAGCAGACGGTCGCGACGAGACTGTTTTACCTCCTCGGGCACCTGTCCGTCTAGTGTGGCTGCCGGGGTTCCCGGCTCCGGGGAGAAGGGAAACGCGCCGAGACGCTCGAATTGCCGCTGCCGGACGAACTCCACGAGCTCCTCGAATTGCTCGTCCGTCTCGCCCGGAAAACCGGCGATCAGGGTCGTTCGCAGCACAAGCCGGTCGATCCGCCGCCGGAGCCGGTCCAGGAGCCGTTCGGTTTCCACCCGATCGACCCGACGCTGCATCCGCCGGAGAACCTCGTCGTTAATGTGCTGAAGTGGCACGTCGAGGTACGGGAGGATCTTCTCGGCCGAGGCGAGCACATCGACCAGTTCGTCGGTGATGTGCATCGGGTAGAGATACATCGGCCGGATCCAGGCCACCCCGTCGATACGGTCGAGCCGCGTGAGCAGTTCGGCCAATTGTGGTTTCCCGTACACATCAAGGCCGTAAAAGCTCGTATCCTGGGCCACCAGCACCAGTTCCCGGGCCCCGTCGGCCGCCAGTTCCTCTGCCTCGGCGACGACCTGCTCGATCGGCTTGCTCGCGTAGGGCCCCCTCAGTGAGGGGATCGAACAGAAGCTGCACACCCGATTGCAGCCTTCGGCGATCTTGAGGAAGGCCAGATGTTTCGGCGTGATTCGCAGCCGGTCGCCGTCGGACAATGGGCGGCTGGGGGCCGGACGGAAGATCGTTCGCTGCTCGTCCAGCCCACCAATCAGCCGATCGGCCGCCATGGCGATCTCATCGCGACCGAACACACCAACCAACTGGTCGACCTCCGGATACTCCTGAAGAAGGTCCTCCCGATTCCGCTCGACCAGGCAGCCGGCCACGATCAGGCCGCGCAACTGACCGGCCCGTTTCAGTTCGAGCATTTCGGCGATCACGTCGTTCGACTCGGCCCGAGCCGCCTCGATGAACCCGCAAGTGTTGATCACGACGAAGTCGGCCCCCGCCGGTTCCGCGACCATCCGATATCCGTCCAACTGCAAAAGGCCGGCCATCCGCTCGCTGTCGACGAGGTTTTTCGGACAACCAAGGCTGACCAGGGCATAGGTTCCCTTGACGGGCGGACTCGTCGGCGAAGATGGGGGCACGGTCGGTACGCGTGATTCGGGGTTTGTGAAATGGGGACGTGCCACCCCCAGTTTTTCAACGGGCCGCTGAATGGGGTCGCTTCACTGAATCCTACCGGATTGTGGCCCAAATCGTAAGTGGCACGAATTGGCCGGTTGCGGGCCGGACCGCTGTCTTGTATAGTATACATTAGTATATGTTCCGTCGCGTACACACCGTTTAGCGGCCGCCGGTACGGCGGCGCAGGACCCTAATAGGACAGCGCCACTTTGAGCGATGCTAGCATACTTAACGTCTGTTAGGGTTTGGGGTTATGTCG
>JAZFUB010000267.1:0-7948 GCA_036447015.1 Thermoguttaceae bacterium
GTCGATCTGCGTAGTCAGCTCGACGCGGCTTTGACGGATGATTGCCCCTTGGCGGTGCGCGATGGCGGGTTCATTCGCGACGGCTTCAACGGGCGGCTCGACGAACTGCGCGAACTGACCCGCGGCGGGAAGCAGTGGATCGCCCGATATCAGGCCGAGCAGACCGAGCGGATCGGCGTGTCGACGCTCAAGGTCGGTTTCAATCGGGTGTTCGGCTACTATATCGAGGTGACCAACGCCAACCGCGACAAGATCCCCGACGACTACATCCGCAAACAGACGCTCAAAAATGCCGAGCGTTACATCACGCCGCAGCTAAAGGAGAACGAGGAGAAGGTCCTCACGGCCGACGAGAAGGCCAAGGACCTGGAGTACGACCTGTTCCTCGAATTGCGCGAGGCGGTGGCCGCTTCGCGACGGCGGATGCAACAGACCGCCGCCGTATTGGGCCAGATCGACACGCTGGTCGCCTTGGCCGAGTTGGCTCGCGAGCGGAATTACTGTCGGCCGGAGATCGCGGAGGAGCCCGAACTGAGCATCCTCGACGGGCGTCACCCGGTGCTCGACATCATCGAGCCGGAGGGGACGTTCGTGCCCAACGACACGACGGCCGACGCCGAATCGGGCCGAATCCTGTTGATCACCGGGCCGAACATGGCGGGCAAGAGCACCTACATCCGCCAGGTCGCACTGCTGACGCTGATGGCCCAGATCGGCAGCTTCGTGCCCGCCCGCAAGGCGACGATCGGGATCGCCGACAGGATCTTCGCCCGCGTCGGGGCCAGTGACGAACTGACGCGGGGGCAAAGTACGTTCATGGTCGAAATGACCGAGACGGCCCGAATCCTCAACACGGCCACCGAGCGGAGCCTCGTGATCCTCGACGAGATCGGCCGGGGAACGAGCACCTACGACGGCATCTCGCTGGCCTGGTCGGTGGTCGAATATCTGCACGAGCATATCGGTTGCCGCACGCTCTTCGCCACCCATTACCACGAACTGACCGACCTGGAGCAATCGCTCTCGCAGGTGAAGAACCTCAACGTGGCCGTTCGCGAATGGCAGGACGAGGTCGTGTTCCTACACAAGATCATCGAAGGCTCGGCCGACAAGAGCTACGGCATCCACGTCGCCCGACTCGCCGGCGTGCCCAAAGAAGTCGTCGAGCGGAGCAAAGACATCCTGGCCCAGTTGGAGGCCGAGCACCTCGACAACGCAGGCCGCGCGAAGATCGCCCGACCGGTCGAATCGAAACAAACGGGCAGGGTCCAACTAACCCTCTTCGGCCCGGCCGACCATCCGCTGTTGGACGACATCCGCAAACTCGAACTGAACGAAATGACGCCGATCCAAGCGATGCAGTTGATCGCGAAGTGGCAGAAGACGCTCAAAGCCGAATCGGACACCCGCTAGTGACGGATGGCACAACCCTTCCAAGCCCACCGACGGCGGTCGGTGGGACCCGCCGGACGCCGCCAGTGGGCTTTACCGGCGAACGTGTTGCTGCGGCCAATATTTTGCAATCGGAAAGAAGGGAAAGGGGGAGAAAAGGGAAGGATAACCACAGAGAGCACGGAGGACACAGAGAAGAAAGAGAAGAGAAAAGAAAAGATAGAAAACCACGAAGTACGCGAAGGACACGAAGAAAGAAGGAGATGAGTCTGTTCGTTCCGTCCCTTCGTGTCCTTCGTGTACTTCGTGGTTTGTATTCTTCTTTTGAAACCGGCTACCCGGCAAAGCACCCTACCCGACGGGACATTGTTTGCGGCCTTGCCGCGTTAGGTTATATTGACTGTAGAAATCAAACAGTTGAACCAGCAACTCTCACGGCAGAAGTTGCCCGCAACATCCGGACTCGATAGATGACGACTCGACATTCACCGAGCGATCATCCGTTGGCGCGACCCTGGCACCGTCGCCGATGTGCGGGTGTGCCGCGGCGTTTTGGCGTTGGCGGGTTGATGCTCCTGATCACCATGGCCGCGTTGCTATTCGGTCTGATGAAGTCGTTGGGAGCCCCGGCGGCCGTTTTCGCGATCGTGACGGTCCTATTCGTCGGTGTGGCCACGGGCCAGGTCTTGCTGTTCGGTGGACAGCGGCCTCGCGAGGCATCGGTCCTGGTCGGGGCCTGCCTGTTCCCGGTAGAGATCCTCGCGTTGCTTGTCTATGTGTGGGTCAGCCCGCTGGCAGGCGTTGGCTTCTCGCCTTTGGGCCTGCCATGCCTGGCCGTTACGGGGGCCATTCTCGGCTACCTTGCGGGAACGCTGACCGCGGGAATCTTTTTCGTCCGGCAGCGATACAGCGAAGATTCGGAGGATTCCGACGAACCACGCCTTCAATTGCAGCCGCTCAGCGAAGCGGATATTGCTACGCTGATCGAGTGGACCAAGTCGCGTACGCTGTTCGACTGCTGGGCCGGCACGACCTTTTCCTATCCATTGGACCGGCAGCAGATTCTCGATCGCCTGGGCAATGCCGAGGGCGAGCAGCCGCGACGACGCATGTTCATGGCGGTTTGCCCGACCGCACAGCGTCCGGTCGGCTACATCGAGCTCGATCGAATCGACCCCCGAACGCATTCCGCGTGTGTCGGCCTTGCCCTGATCGCATCGGGCGAATCGGACCGTAGGCGTTTGTGTGTTGCATTGTTATCTGCAATGATAGAGGTCGCTTTCACCAAGATACAACTCCATCGGGTCTATACTGTAGTACTGAGCCAAGACTCGATCACGAGAGCTTGTTACCGGGAGATCGGCTTTGAAGAGGAAAAAGTGCTCTCTGAAGGCCCTAGCGTCGACGGCCGACGCCAATCCGTGGTGCGTTTGAGGATTGTTGATCCGCGGCGCATGCGGCAATCGTATTCGCAGCCGGAAGCCCCATATTCCGGCTAGGACCCATACTACGAACAGAACTCGAACAGTTGAATCACTAACCTCTTTTTAGAAGGACCGTATCATGTCGAAGATCATCAGTCGTCGCCGTTTGTTGCAGAGTACGTCGGTCGCCGCGGCCAGCCTTTGGCTTCCCGACCACCGTGTCCATGGCCAAGACCCGTCGCCCAACGAGAAACTCGACATTGCGGTCGTCGGTGTTGCCGGCCGGGGTGGGGCGAACCTTGGCGGCGTCAGTGGCGAGAATATCGTGGCCCTGTGCGACGTCGACTCGACCCGGCTGGCCGGAGCGGCCCAGCGGTTTCCCAAGGCCAAGACCTACAGCGACTTCCGCAAAATGCTCGACGAAGTGGACAAGCAGATCGATGCCGTGGTCGTCAGTACGCCCGATCACACGCACGCCCCGGCCGGCACGGCGGCCATGAGCCTGGGCAAACATTGCTATTGCGAGAAGCCGCTGACGCACAATGTCGTCGAAGCCCGGCGGATGGCCGAGTTGGCCGTGAAGAACAATTTGGCGACGCAGATGGGCACGCAGATCCACGCCGGCACGAACTATCGCCGGGCGGTCGAATTGGTCCAATGCGGGGCGATCGGCACGGTCGGCGAAGTGCATGTCTGGATCGGTGCGAAATTCAACGGTCCGCAACGGCCGGGCAACGTCGCACAGCCGGACGCACCGACCGACACACCGGCGGTGCCGGACAATCTCGACTGGGACCTTTGGCTGGGCCCCGCGGCCGAGCGACCGTACCATCCGACCTATGCGCCGTTCAAGTGGCGTTACTGGTGGCCGTTCGCCAACGGTCAACTGGGCGATTTCTTCTGCCACTACTGCGACCTGGCGTTCTGGGCCCTCGACCTGCGGCATCCGACCTCGGTCGAGGCCGAAGGGTCGGTGCATCCGGAGAGTGCGGCCCGATGGACGGCCGTCCGGCAAGAGTTTCCCGCCCGGGGCGATCGGCCGCCGGTCGTGCTCAATTGGTACAACGGCGGTGCCTGGCCGGCGATCGTCAAAGAGCGCGACGTGCCGCAATGGGGCAGCGGCGTGTTGTTCGTCGGCGAAAAGGGCATGTTGCTGTCCGATTACGGCAAGCACGTCCTGCTGCCCGAGTCGCAGTACGCCGACTACCAGCGCCCCGAGCCGACGATCGCCGATTCCGTCGGGCATCACCGCGAGTGGATCGAGGCCTGCAAGACGGGCGGGCCGACCACGTGCAATTTCGATTACTCGGGCGCCCTG
Source organism: Thermoguttaceae bacterium (assembly GCA_036447015.1). Lineage (GTDB taxonomy): Bacteria > Planctomycetota > Planctomycetia > Pirellulales > Thermoguttaceae > JAZFUB01. Next base: position 4,135 of record JAZFUB010000267.1, read on the forward strand.
ACCGAGGCGGCCCTGTTGAGCAACGTTGCATTGCGAGTCGGCGAGAAACTGCAATGGGACGCGAAAAGCCTCAAAGCGACCAACTGCCCGGCCGCCGACCAGTATCTGCAACGAGCGTATCGCACGGGGTGGACGTTGTCGTGACGCGTGCCCACGCCAACTTGCGTGGCGTCGAAAAAGCCCCGACGGAGCGACAGTCAATAGCCCAGGGCGTAAGCCCTCGTTGTTCTCCGGAATCCCGCCGGCTTGCCCGGCGGATCGTTCGGTTTTCCTCTACACACCGGCTCTCCGATCGCCCGGGAATCCCGCCGGCTGGCCCGGCGGATCATTCGGTTGCTCACTTCCCGGGCAGTGGGTCGCACTCGACCGTAGTGCAAAACCGAATATTCCGCCGGGCAAGCCGGCGGGATTCAGGCCGAAGCGAGTGGAACTTGTGTAAAACAACGAGGGCTCGCGCCCTGGGCTATTGACTGTCGCTCCTTCGGAGCTGAAAACGCTTGGCGTGAAGCCTTGTCTGGCCCAATCCATCTCGTCGCTGGACGCGCCGACCGTGACGGGGTAGACTATCGACGTGACGCGATGGACTTGTTCGTCGGCGTGTTCTTATGGAAAAAGTTCTCTGTACGTGGAAGGTTCAATCATGCAACGATGGCTCGGAAAGATGTCGGTTTGCCTTTTCTTTTTTTCGACGACCTGTCTGCAAGCGGCGGACGGGACGGACGGCGAGCGGCGCAAACCCAACATTGTCTTTCTTCTGATCGACGACATGGGCTGGCCCGACGTTGCCTGTTACGGGCACAAGTTCCATGAGACGCCGCGGATCGATCGGCTTTGTGCCGAGAGCATGAAGTTCACCGACTTCTATGCGGCCACGCCCGTCTGCTCGTCGACCCGATCGACGATCCAAACGGGACAGTACTCGGCCCGGACGTGCGTGACCGACTTCATACCGGGCCACTGGCGGCCGTTCGAGAAGTTGGTCGTCCCGCCGATCGAACATGCCTTGGCCGACTCGGTCAAGACGCCCGGCGACGTGCTCGCGGCGGCCGGATACGCGACCGGCTATTTCGGCAAATGGCACCTCAACCCGAGCCCCGACCAGTGCGGCTACGGCGTCACCGAGCACACGCTGCCGCCGGAGTTCAACGCCTGGCGCAAGAGCAAAGAGCCGGGGCCGAAGCGGATCGACCTGCTTACGGATCAGACGCTCTGGTTCATCGAGCAGAACAAGGACCGGCCGTTCTTCGTCACGCTTTCGCACTATGCGGTGCACATTCCCCTGCAAGGGACGGACGAGGCGGTCGAGAAGTATCGGCAAAAACCGAAACCGGACGACGGAGTGAATCATCCGGTCTATGCGGCCATGATCGAGAATCTCGACCGTAGCATCGGGCGGATTCTGGACCGGCTCGACGAGCTCCGCCTGGCCGACGACACGCTCGTGGTGTTCACGTCCGACAACGGCGGCTTGCGGAAAATCTATACCGGCGTGGGAGAGGTCGTGTCGACCAATGCACCGTTGCGCGACGAGAAGGGAACGCTCTACGAGGGAGGCATTCGGGTGCCGATGATCGTTCGTTGGCCGGGTGTGATCGCCCCGGGGACCGTCTGCCGGGAGCCGACAACCACCGCGGATCTGTTGCCGACCTTCTGCGAAGCGGCCGCTGCGAAGCTGCCCGAGCAACCGATCGACGGGGCGAGCCTCGTGCCGCTGTTGAAACGACCGCAGACCAGGTTGGACCGCGAGGCCATCTACTTCCACTATCCGCACTACCATCATTCTCGCCCGGCCGGTGCGATTCGCTCCGGTGACTTGAAACTGATCGAGTTCTTCGACGGCGAGCCGCTGGAGTTGTACGACCTGGCGGGCGACATCGCCGAGCAGACGAATCTGGCGGCCACGATGCCCGAGAAGGCCCGGCAACTGCAAGTGATGCTTGCCGATTGGCGCAAAGCGGTCGGCGCTCGCATGCCCACACCCAACCCGAAGTACGATCCGGCGCGTGCCGCCCAGTGGTGGAGCCGACGCACCAACGAACCGCTAAACATCAAGGCCATGGCCGAGCGCTACCGCAGCCGAGCGACGCAGCCGGATGCCGGAAAGCGGAAGCCGTAACGAGACTGTGTGTGGCACGTTCCTCTTCCAAGCCCACCGGCGGCGTCCGGTGGGACCGGCTGCATCTGACGGGTCCCCCCGGACGCCGCCGGTGGGCTTGGAAGGCACGCACTTGCGGGAAAACGTGTGGAACTTTGGGCTAGATCACGTACGTGGCCAACAGCCGGTCCACCGCTTCGGCGGCCGGCCGACGGTGTTTCGTGCGGCCGTCGCTCGACTCGGTCTGCTCCAGCGGAAACTGCCAATCGACCTTTGCCGTGGAGGCATCTTTGCCGGCCGACGTCTGCGGTGCGGTGATCAGCCGCAGCATGGTGATTGGGTTGGTCTGGTTGTTTCGGGCGATGATCCGATCCGTCGCATTCACCTGCTTGTCGCGGTTGTAGTCGTAGCGATCGACGATAGCGGCCGGATTCATCGGGCCGTGCTGAAAGTTTCGGACAACGATTTCATCGGTCGCGTTGACGATCGCATTGATCGATTGGTCGCCCGCCTCGCCCGGTGTATTGCCGAAATAGAAGACGTCCGGCTGGGCGAGTCCCGTGTTGTCGGTGGCCCGGACCGTGACTTGCAGCCACTGTCGCTCGATGCGATGCTCGTCCCAAAGGATCGTCACGCGGTCGGTCCCGCCGACACCGGCACCCGGCCGCACGGTGACGGACAACGGCTCCGGCGCGTCCGGCCAATTGCCCGGCTCATTGGTGTTCCCCACGCGGAAACGAAAGTCGTCGGCCGCATTGAGGTTCTCGGCATCGGCCAGGCCGACCACGTCGATCATGACGCCGTTGATACCGCGGTCATAGCTCGAGTAGTTGGCCAGCGTCGCCGTCTCGCCGGGCAGCAGGGCCGCCTTGTCCGGCGCGATCGCCGGGTCGTCGGCGTCGTTAGGCTCGGGGTTATCTCCGTCGAATGACGAATCGTTGTAGAAAAGGTGACGGCCGACGACGGTCGGTTGACGGACCTCGAAATAGACGACGAAATCCCCTTCCGGCACTCCGTTGCCCGAGGGCAGCGTCGTCTGAGCGTCCGTCTCCCCATCCAGAGCATTGCCCGCCAGGTCGATAAAAGAAGTCATCTGTCGGCTGGAGAGCATGAACTGGTACGGACCGGGTACAAGGTTATCGAAGCCAACCGTCAAGGCCAAACGTTCCGCGTCGTAGGTCAGGGTGTCGGGAAGCCGGACCCCGATCAACGGGCTGTAGAGTAGGACCTCCGCAGGATTCAGGTAGCTTGCCCTGAGAGGTTCGTCGAAGACGATCTCGAAGATGAGCGGGCCCGGCGGCACGAGGTTTCCTGCCACGAGGGACGACTCGATGATTCGTGGCCCGGTCCGATCAATAATGAAACGTGTCTGGAACGCTTCGACGGGCGTTCCTTGCAGGTCGACGATCTCCCCGTAGGCAATGGCCACGTCGTGCGGCCCTTCTTGCTGCCGCGGAGGCAACTCGAAGACTGCCGTATCGCCGTCGACCAGACGGACCCCCAGAGCGGGAATTCCGTCGACCGAGAGGTCCGACGCTTGCAGCGAGCCCACCAGTACGGAATCCTGGAAATCGACCACGATCCGTGCCGGACTCGACGTCGCGCTCTGCCCGTCGTGCGGATCGGTTCTCGCAACAGCGAAAGGCGCAGGCGACCCGTTGTGCCCGGTGACTTTCAGCACATAAGGGCCGCTCCCGCCGGCCCCTTCCCCGCCGAGGA
>JAZFUB010000268.1:0-5931 GCA_036447015.1 Thermoguttaceae bacterium
CGATGCCGGACATCGTGTGCCGTGCTTCTTCCGCTGGCCGGCCAAACTCGAGGGCGGATTCGACGTCGATCAGCTTAGTGCGCACGTCGATATTCTGCCGACGCTCTTGGGGATGTGCGAAATCCCCTGGCCCGAGCGACTGATCCTCGACGGCCGCAGCCTGATCCCGTTGTTGGTTCGACTCGAAGATTGGGGGCCGCGGACGATGTTCGTTCAATCCCACGGCATGGAACACCCGCAGCAGTGGCTCAAGTCGGCCGTCATGACCGAGCAGTACCGCCTGATCGACGGACGCGAGTTGTACGATATGGAGCAGGATCCCTCGCAGTCGTACAATATCGCCTTCGAGAACCCGAAACTCGTCGACAAGCTGCGATTCGCCTACGAAGAATGGTATAAGGACGCCTCGAAGCGTTTCGGCGAAACGTGCGAGATCGTGCTCGGCTCGCCCAAGCAGAACCCGACCCAATTGAGTTGCTTCGACTGGCACGGCCCGGCGGTTCCTCACCTTCAAGAGCATATTCGTCGCCGCGTGCAGGCCAACGGATACTGGGCGATCGAGACCGAGCGAGCCGGCCGGTACCGCTTCACGTTGCGCGAGCAACCGGCCGTGGCCCGATTTCCGCTACGGCCGGGCGTCGCGCGGCTGAAGATCGCCACGCTGATGCTCGTCAAGACGATCGAGCCGGGCGCCACGGGCGTCGACTTCTTCGTGAATCTCAAGGCCGGCAAGACTCGTCTGCAAACCTGGCTGATCGAGACGGGCGGCGGTGTCCGAGGGGCCTATTTCGTCGAAGTCGAGTATCTCGGGCCCGCCGAAGGGTAGCCACGTCCTCGCTGCGCCGGTGGTCTCTTCTCGCAGCCCACCTCCGGTAAACCTCGGGGCACCCGCTGTGTCCCCATGCTTCTCTTCTCTTCTCGCGAGGTCGAAACATGCGCAAGTAGGGTGTTGTAGGTATCTCATGCAAGATATTCCGATTGAAAAGACTTTATGCCATGCGTCGACTATTCCGATAACGTAAGACGTGTCGTGATGTCGGACCGTTGACGTTTCCATCCGGTGTCTAGTGGTCGGAAACGTCGTTTGCGTGGCCCAGTTTGGTCTGCCCCAAACGCGCCGGGCAGGCCCGGCCGTCAAACGTTCGGTGGCGACGCACACGACGCCGCCACACTCCTCTCCCAGAATCCCTATAGGGCCCACGTTAGCATCAGGGGCAACGGTGCTTTGAATGCGGAATGTCGACTGTCGGCCCGTCTCGCCGTCCGGCGGACTTCGATACGAGTCGCTCGAGCCTCGGCTGGTTCTCGACGCCGGGCCGTTGGTTATCAGCGAACTGATGGCCGACAACGAGGCCGGCTTGGCCGACGGCGACGGCGACTATACCGACTGGATCGAGATCCATAATCCGACCGATACGGCGATCGATCTGGCCGGCTGGCACCTGAGTGACGACGACGCCGAGTTGACGAAGTGGCGGTTTCCGAGCGTCCAACTCGACGCGAACGGCTACCTCGTCGTCCGGGCCTCGAACAAGGACCGTGCGGAACCGGGCGGTGAGCTGCACACGAATTTCAAGCTCTCCGCGGGCGGCGAGTTTCTTGCCCTGGTTCGACCCGACGGCCAGAGCGTCGCCCACCAATACGCTCCAGAATATCCGGAACAACTCGAAGACGTCTCCTATGGGGTCGATGCGTCGTATGATGCAATCTCCGGCGTGACGGCTAGTCGGCCGCAGTACTACACGACGCCGACGCCGGGCGGGCCGAACGTCGACGGTACGTTGGGGCAGGTCGATGATACGAAGTTCAGCATCGATCGGGGTTTCTTCGACGAGCCGTTCCATCTGGTCATTACGACCGATACGCCCGAGGCGACGATCCGCTACACGACCAACGGCAGCGAGCCGACCGAAACCGTCGGCCTCGACTATACCGGTCCGCTCTCGATCACAAGCACGACCACGCTGCGTGCGGCCGCATTCCAAGCCGGTTACCAGCCGAGCAACGTCGACACGCAAACTTATGTGTTCCTCGACGACGTCATCCGACAAGACGAACAGGCCACGCTCGATGCGGGCCTCCCGGCAATGTGGGACGATGTCGAGCCCGACTATGGCCTGGACCCGGACGTGATCGGCCCGGGCGGCGAGGACCTGTTCGACGGCGTCTATGCGGCCACGATCCGTGATGACTTGACGGCGATTCCGACGTTGTCGTTGGTTCTCGACGTCGACGAGATGTTCGGAGAACGAGGAATCTACAGCAGGCCGGTCGCGCGGGGCGCCGGATGGGAACGGGCAACGTCTGCCGAGTTGATCCATCCCGACGGCACCAAAGGGTTTCAGGTCGATGCCGGTATACGCATTCAGGGAGGCGTCTTTCGTCGGCACGAGATGACGAAGAAACACTCGCTGCGTCTGCTGTTCAAGGACGACTACGGGCCGACGAAGCTCGAGTATCCGCTCTTTGGCGCCGACGCGGTCGACCGGTTCGACACGGTGACGTTGCGCAGCGTGGGATCGGACGGCTGGCAGGCCAGCGCCGCCTTGGGGCAGCCCCAGTATGCACGCGACGAGTTTGCCCGGCAGCTGGGCCTCGCGATGGGGCAGGTCGAATCGCACGGCACGTTCCTGCACGTCTACATCAACGGCATCTACTGGGGCGTCTACAACGCGGTCGAGCGGCCCGACGCCTCGTTCGCGGCCAGCTATTTTGGCGGCAACAAGGACCGCTGGGATGTGATCAATTCCGAGGGCAGCGTCGTTTCCGGGACCGACGACGCATGGAACACGATGCTGGCGATCGCCGAGGAAGTCGCATCCGCGCCGAGCGAAGCCGCACGAACGGCCGCCTATCATCGGGTCCAAGGCCTCGATGCCGACGGGACCGACAATCCGGAGTTGCCGTCCTATCTCGACGTCGACAACCTGATCGACTATCTGATCGTGAACTTCTACGTCGGCAGTCAAGATTGGCCGATCAACAACTATTACGTCGCTCGCCGACAAGGACCCGAGAGCACGGGCTTCAAGTTTTTCCTCTGGGACACCGAGTGGTCGCTCGATTTCCTGACGTCGACACTCCAGGCGGATCGCACGTCGGTCGAAGAGGGCGTGGCCGAACCGTACGCGAAGCTGCGTGCCAGCGAGGAGTTTCGTCTGCGGTTCGCCGACCGCGTCGAGCGGCATTTCTCCGAGGGAGGCGCGTTCTATGTCGGTCCGAACGCGGCCGGTTCGACGACCAATGCACCGGCGACCCTCTACGCGAGCATCACGGCCCGGATCGAGGATGCACTGGTAGCCGAGTCGGCCCGATGGGGCGATCAACACCGTGAGATCCCCTACACCCGCGACGCCGAATGGCAGTCGCAGAGAGACTCGCTGTTGACGAACTATTTTCCGAACCGATCGGCCATCGTGCTCGACCAGTTTCGCGACGCGGGTCTTCTTCCACGACTCGATGCACCGAAGACGAACCATCCGGGCGGCGAAGTGACCGAGGGCTTCCGGCTGTCGTTGGACACACCCAAAGGAGCGATCTACTACACGCTCGACGGTTCCGATCCACGAGAAACCGGCGGCAGCGTCGCGGCCCGTGCCCAAGTATTCAACGGCACACCGATCCGGCTTGACACGTCGGTAACACTGAAGGCTCGAACGCGGCTCGACGGCGAGTGGTCGGCGTTGCTCGAAACCGACTTCCTGATCGATCGCTCGAATGTGATCGGCAAACTGGCCGTTACCGAGGTGAACTACAACCCGTACGATCCGACACCGGCCGAGTTGGCCGTCGATGGGACGCTGGGCAACGACGATTTCGAGTTCATCGAACTTCGCAACACGAGCAGCACGACGATCGAACTCGAGGGCGTGCGGTTCACCGACGGAGTCACCTTCGACTTCAGCGACGGCTCGGTCGAGACACTCGGGCCGGGCGAGCATCTGGTCGTGGTGGCCGATAGCTCGGCATTCGCGGCCCGCTATGGCGGCGACGGCATCCGCATCGCGGGCGTTTACGACGGTAGGCTGAAGAACGGCGGCGAACGGGTCACACTGCTCGACCGGTTCGACCAGATCGTGGTCGATTTTCAGTACGACGACTCGGGAGCATGGCCCGGGCGGGCCGACGGAGAGGGAAGTTCGCTCGAACTGCTCGATCCGTCCGGCGACCCGGGCGACCCGGAGAATTGGCGCAGCAGCACCGAGTTCGGCGGATCGCCCGGTGCCGAGGGCGATGGCCGTGCGACCGGCGTGGTGATCAGCGAGATCATGTACCATCCGGCGAGCGACAATCCTCGAGAGGAATTCATCGAGCTGCTCAATCGCGGATCGAAATCGGTCGATCTGACGGGATGGCGGATCGACAAGGGGGTCGATTTCACGTTTCCGGCCGTCACACTCGACGCCGGCGCGTATCTTGTCTTGGCGGCCGATACGGCGACCTTCGCCCGGAGTTATCCCAATGTCGTCAACGTCGTGGGCGGATGGACGAAGCAACTGAGCGACAGTGGTGAGACGATCGAACTGGTCAATCCCGAGGGAGGGCGTGTCGACCGGGTGCGCTACGCCGACGAAGGCGATTGGGCCGTTCGTCAGCGCGGGCCGTTGGATTTCAACCACCGCGGTTGGGTCTGGTCGGCCGAGCACGACGGTGGCGGAACATCGGTGGAGTTGATCAACCCGGCCATCTCGAACAACTTGGGACAGAACTGGGCATCGAGCGGACCGCAAGGCGGTACGCCGGGAGCACGCAACTCGGCTGCCCGAACGAACATCGCGCCGCTGATCGGCGACGTCTCGCACTTCCCCGCGGTGCCCCGATCGAGTGATCCGGTGACCGTGACGGCCGAGATTCGCGACGAGCGAACCGACGGCATGACGGCGGCGGTCGCGTATCGCGTGGACGGCACGGCGACGTTCTCGACGTTGGCGATGGCCGACGACGGCCTGCACGGCGACGGTGCGGCGAACGACGGTGTCTATGGGGCCGTATTGCCCGCCGCACCCGACGGCACGGTCATCGAGCTATTCGTTCGAGCCATCGACAGTGCCGGCAACACGCGTACCTGGCCCGCCGCAACGCAAGACAACGGGCAGGCGACCAATCTGCTCTACCAGGTCGACGACACGCTCGACCTGATCGGGTCCATGTGGCCCGGCGCGGAACCGACCTACCTGCTCGTGATGACCGAAGCCGAACGGGCCGAGTTGGCCGACATCGGCGACGGCGGCAACAACGAGGAGCGGACGAACGCACAGATGAACGGTACCTTCATCAGTATCGATGAAAGCGGCACGCGGGTGCGATACAACACGGGGATTCGCAACCGGGGCCACGGCAGCCGTTTTGGGCCGCCGAACAATTATCGTGTCAACTTCACTCACGATCGACCTTATCGGGGTGTGACGCGGATCAACATCAACTATCGCTATCCCTATTCGCAGGTGGTCGGCAGCGCCATCTTTCAGGCTGCCGGACTGATTGCACCCGATGCCACGTCGGTGCAAGTGCGAGTGGGTGGCGTCGATCTGGCCGTGTCGGATCGTCTGATGCACGGCTCCTACGTCCATGTGGAAGTAGCCGACTCCGACTTCCTCGACAACCATCTGCCCGAGGACTCTGGGGGGAACCTCTACAAGGCACTTCGCACCGACACGAATCCGCGTCGCGAAGCCGATCTGAGCTATGAAGGGCCGAATCCGGACGCCTATCGCGACACGTACTTCAAAAACACCAACGCGACGGAGGATGATTGGTCGGACCTGATCCACATGACCGACGTGCTCAACAACAGTCCCGCGGCGGGCTATGTCGAAGCGGTCGAACAGGTCATCGATCTCGATCAGTGGTTGCGATACTTGGCGCTCGACGCGCTGTTGCTGAACACCGAGACGGGGTTGAACTTGGGGATCGGCGACGACTACCTGCTCT
>JAZFUB010000269.1:0-7707 GCA_036447015.1 Thermoguttaceae bacterium
CGATTGAGCTTCGCGCTGTCGAGCTATCACAACTTTCAGTATCGCAGAGGCCGCGCGACGGGGACGAAAGAATGTCCCGGGCTGGCCGACGCGTATCAGAGCATCGAGGATGCGTTTTTTCAACTCGATCCCGACCGGTTCGACTATGGGGCCGGCCTGGAGGCGAAGCTCGAGGAGTTCGACGATCTGGTCGAAGAGTGCAAGAAGGCACACCAGTACGTGCAGATCGCGTACGATACGATCGACTACGTCCACCCGGTCGCACCCGTTTCGGACGACGTGCGAACCCGACTGGCCGCCCTGGAGCAGGAACTCGATCGGAACAAGAACAGCTTGGCCGCCTATCTGGGCACGCGGGATAAGATTCGCAAGTTGCGTCGCGAGGTTCTCTTCTCGCATCCGGCGCTCGATTTCGATCGGATCCTGATCAACCGCAATCCACCGCCCTCGTACAGCCACAACGGCGACCAGCATCTGGGCCGTCATAGCCGCGTCGGCAAAGGGCTGACGATCCTGTCCGACTGGAAGAGCGACAATCCGCGGGTCACAACGCCTCTGGAAGGCAAGCTGCCCGAGGGCGCGATCCGCAACCCGGACCTTCACTTCGATGCCGACAAGGTTACCTTCGCGTTTTGCGACCACACGGTAGCGTCGAGCAACCAACGACGTTTCTTTCTCTACGAGGCGGCCTTGGACGGGTCGTGGGTCCGACAACTCACCGGCACCGAGCGCGATCCGTTCGAGACGTGGGACAATCGGGCAACCGTGATGATCGAAGACAACGATCCCTGCTACCTGCCCGACGGCGGGTTGGTGTTCATCTCGACGCGCAGCCAATCGTTCGGCCGGTGCCACGGCGGGCGATACAACCCGGCTTGGGTCCTCTATCGGTCCGACGGCAACGGCGACAACATCCGCCAACTGTCGTACAACAACGAGAACGAATACGAGCCGTCGGTGTTGAACGACGGTCGCATCGTCTACACGCGGTGGGAATATACGAACCGCCACGAGATGTATCATCACATGCTATGGTGGTGCCGACCCGACGGAACGGCCGTCTCCCACTACTACGGCAACGACACGCTCTTTCCGATGATGGTCGTCGAAGCGAGCGCGATTCCCGGCACGCACAAGATCGTCGCCACGGCCCAAGGACATCACAGCTACAACACGGGCACAACGGTCGTGCTCGATACGAACCTGGGCGAGAACGACGAAGAGCCGGTCACGCATATCACGCCCGAGACGCCCTACTCCGAGTCCAGTGGCTGGCCGTCGCCCCACTTCAGCCATCCCTATGCGATCAACGAGCAGTTGTTCCTCGTCTCGCGTGCCAACCATCGCGTCCGCCCCCAAGGCCAGACACCGCCGCCGGACGATCGGGCGATCTACCTGGTCGATCACTTGGGCGGTCGCGAGCTGATTTACGAGGACCTCGAGGTCGCGTCGTTCTCGCCGATCGCGATTCGCAAACGTAAAACACCGCCGGCCATGCCGTCGCTGGTCCATGAGAACGCACCGCCCGAGGGCACGGTCTTCGTGCAGAACGCGTACCTGACGCGAAACGACCCGCAACGGCTCATCCAGCCCGGCATGATCAAGGCACTGCGTGTTATCGCCATCGGTGTCCAACCCCGTGCGAGCCGCACGGCCTGTAGCATGACGGTTGGGGTCGAGATTCCGAAGAAGGTTCTGGGAACGGTTCCCGTCGGTCCGGACGGTTCGGCGTTCTTCAGGGCTCCCTCGGGCGTCTCGCTCCAGATGCAGTCGCTCGACGAGAACGGCATGGCGATTTTGACTGAAAAGAGTTTCTTCTACCTACAGCCGGGCGAGAATCGAAGTTGCACCGGTTGCCATGAAGAGGTCGGCACCGTTTCACCTGCAAGCCTAATGGCCGGCAGCGGTGTGCGGCGACCGGTGGAACTCATTCCCGCGGCCGGTCCGCAGTACAAAGGCGGGCTCAGTTTCATGCGGACCGTGCAGCCCGTGTTGGATCGCTATTGCATCGAGTGCCACGGCCTGGACAAGACCGACGGCGACGTCGACCTGGTTCACGACGGCCAGCAATACCCGATCTCCTATCGGGCGCTCGTCGAACGGGGCGATCATCGGCTCGGCCTGAAGGGCTATAAGACCAAGGAATCGACGATCAGCCGACCCTTCGAGTATTACTCGCACAGCAACAAGGTCGCCCACATGCTGATCAAAGGGCACGGCGAGCTGGGCAGCAAACTCAGTGGCGACGTCGAGAGCTTCATGCGGATCATCGAATGGCTCGACGTGAATGCCCAGTGCTATGGCGACCTGTTCCCCTACAAACTCGAAGAGCGTCGCATCGACACGGCCGCGCTGGAAGAACTGCGTGCCCATGTGAAGCAGCAGTTCGGCGAGAAATTGGCCTCGCAGCCCGAGCGTGCGCTGATCAACGTCGCCCAGCCGGACGAGAGCCGCATCCTCATGGCACCGCTGGCGAGGAATGCCGGTGGTTGGGGCCAAATCGACGGCTGGAAGAGCAAGAACGACGAAGGCTACAAGAAGGTCGAGGCCCTGGTCGACGCGTGCATCATTCGCCGCGACAACGAAAATCGGGAAGGCTGGCAACCGTCGCTCGAATCCGGCGCAGGTGAAAACTGGGTCATGTCTGCCCGAGAAGACTACCTGAAAATGATCCACGGCGAAAAGGAAGAGTCGCAATAGACCGTTAGGTCGTAGCTACGTTCCTCAGGGACGTGCCACCCTCCGATAGCCAATTCTTACCGCCCCGTCGGTCGCGTGGCGACCTTCGACGTCGGCGGCAGCAGCCGTTCGCTGAATCGGGTGGCGTAGTGGATACTGCTTGTCGGGCCGCTGAAGCCGACCACCCGTTTGTCAAGCTCCATCCGTTGCGAGAGGACTCGGCCGGCGTCGATGTCGAACTTCACGGTGCCGGACGACTGGCGCTGCAGTAGTTGGGATTCGAGCTTCGGGTCGTCGATCGGCGTCAACAGATGGTTGCTGACTTCGATCGTGGCCACGCCCGTCTTGACGCCGGCGAGCTTGAACCGCTGCTGCGTTTTGACTTTCCGAATGCCCCCCGTGTTCAGCGGCACGCTGACGTCGTGTATGAACGACCAGACGTGGCCGACTGCGACGGGCTCTTCCGGCAGGGGGATGGTGATCTCGCCTTCGCTTTGATTCTTCGGCCGTGCCTTCGTACGAACTCGTTCGAGAACCTTGCCTTGGGGGTCGACGGTGACGACCGAGAGCGGCACGCCGACCGACTTTGCGACCTGCTGGAAGACGGTCGGCGGCTCTTTGTCGGTTCTGCTGTCGTAGCAGACTTCCTCCCGGCCGGTGAGCCGTTGGCGCATCTCGATCCATTCGACGGTATGCTCGAAGGTGGCCGAACCGTCGGCGCCCAGCCGCTGGACCCGCCACGCCTTGACCGACTTGCTTAACGTGTCGGCGGTTTGCGAGTCGCCTTCGATGGTCGTGTCGGTTTTCGCCCGATGTTCGACCTCCCAGCGAAGAACTTCGCCGACCTTGAATCGGTAGCGGAGCGTGTACTTGTCGGCGGTTTCGGCAGCAGCGATATTCGGCAGTACGGAAATCGCCAGCACCATCAGCCCGGCGGACAAACAGCGGTAGATCGTCGTCATGCTCGCATCCTTTCGAGACATCGTTTTGTTCGTCGGCGGGTTTGGATTGTGTGTTCAGGCGTAGTTTTTTCCGTCAGGCACAGCCTGACCTACGTGAAACCACCCTAACCGTCCGGTTCGCCGTTGAACTTCAAGCGTCCTCCCCAGCCGAGCTTCTCCCGGAGCGTTCGGTAATAACTGTGACTCGGCGCGGCCACCAACGTGAACCGTGCGGCAGCCTTCTCAACACGCACGCGATCGCCGGGCTTCAACGTACACAGGATATGTCCGTCGACCACCACGGCCGTTTCCGTGTTCGGGTCGGCCACGACCAGTTCGTACACGCGGTCGGCCGAGTCGACAACCGGCCGGTTGGTCAGCGTATGGGGGCTGATCGGCAGAATCACGAACGCCTGCAGGTCCTTTCGCAGGATCGGCCCGCCTGCCGATAGGCTGTGGGCCGTCGAACCGACCGGCGTGCTGACGATCAGGCCGTCGCAACTATAGGTGGTTACCAATTCCGAGTCAACGTAAAGATCGATCCCCATGATGCGAAATGGGGGACCGGCCTGCACGGCCACTTCGTTCAGCCCAAGCTGCTCATAGCAGACCTCGCCGCCGCGGATCACCCGACACTCGAACATCAGATGCTCGACACACGGCAGGCCGCCGGCCTGGAATTCTCGAAGCACGGGCACCAATTCGCCCGGATCGAGGTCGGCCAGAAACCCCAGTTTACCCAAGTTAACAGCGATGACGGGCAACTGGCGATGTCCCATCTGATGGGCCGCTCGGAGGATCGACCCGTCGCCGCCGAAGACGATGGCAACGTCGGCCTCGACCGCCGACATATCGACCGTGCCGGTGAAATCGACGGCCACGACCTGGACCAACGGTTCGGTGAGCGCGGCCCGTTGCCGCTCGGCTTCGGCCAGAATGTCGGGCCGTTCGCCGAACCCGAGCAGAATCGCCCGAAGCGGTCCGGCCGGCCTGTTTTCTTGGGGCTGCACGCTCATAAACTCGATGATAGCCGGGCCGGACCGAAAATGGAACTAGTTTTATCGCCGTACTAAGGCTTTTCCGGGTCCTTTTCGGTGGGCTTTTCCCCGGACTTGTCGGCAGCCTCCAATTCCTTCAATTGGCGAGAAGTTTCCTCGTATTCCCGCTCTAATAACAGCCAGAGGCGCTCCGACTCGGCCAGCTTTTCACGCAATTCGTCGACGGATTCCGCCGACACCTTCCGTTCGAGATGCCGGTACTCCTCGATCAGTTTCATCACGGGCCGAATTTCTCGGAGTCGCTCGGTGATGAAGCGGCGGCGGGCCTCGTATTCCGCCTGGTCGACGGTCAGTTCGATCAGTTGCTGGTTGAATTTCGCTAATCCTTCGGCGGAATCGCTCTTGCGCAAATCCTCCTGGCGCAACAAGACGCGCAATTCGACTTCGGCCAGTTCGGTTTCGGCGTCACCGACCGCGACGGCCGAGACGACGGCCTGCTTCTGCATCGCGCGGAGTTGGTCGACCTTCTGTTGGTGGTGAGCCAGGATCCTCTTTAGCGTCTGAAGCACTTTGTCTTGCTCTAGAAGCGTCTGCGACTTGGCGGAAAGTCCGTCGATCGCTTTCCGTAACGCCACGATTCGCGATTCGGTTGCATAACATTGGATTTCCGCCGCGATCTTGTCCTTCTCGAGCGATTGCAGGATCGGAATCGCGCCTTCCACGGAAATATCATGGGCGTCAACCTGCGAACGCATTTCATTCAGGTTGTGCGTCAAGTGGGCCTGACGCTGCTGGGCATCTTCGAGTGCCCTTTTGAGTTTCTCATGGTGCGGCTGAAGGTCTTCGATCCTGCGCTGTATCACGGTCTTAAATGACGCAAAGCGACTACGTTCCCGTTCCGCAGCGCTGGAGGGGGAAGGGGGGAAAGTTTGTGCCGCGGCAACAGCAGTCCATAGCACAACGATGCCTACCGACAACAGGACCACGGCTTTTGCGCTACTTGGCGCGAATACTCGTGTGCAAGGGCTGAAGAGATGGGTTTTCATGTTCGGACACCTTTCGTTTTGTTGATGCTTCTGCCGACTCAGTTCTGCAATGCCACCAGGCGTTGTCTGGCTACGTCGGCCCACTCGGTTTGCGAAAACTTTTTCACGACATGCTCGTAGTCGCTTCGCGCGGAGTCGATCATCTCGTACCGCTCGACCTTCCAATCCGCGGCGACCAACAGCGTCAGTGCCGTGCGGTCGACTTCACGCTGAAAATCGCTCTGAAAATCACTTCCGATTGCCACTTTTTGTCTGGCGGCCAATGTGCGGCGATTCAGCCGCGCCCGCTTCTCGATAGCGACCAGTGCCGCCAGTTCGGCCTCCTGTCGCGCGATCTTTGCTTGCAACTCGGCAAGTTCCGCCCGCGCCTGGGCAATATCGACCTGGGGTGGGGCGTCGTGCGCAATTTCGTTACGGATCGGCGCATCGGGCACCAACGGCCGCCAAAGCGATCCGAGGGCCAAACCGCCGCCGACGATCAGTCCGACCGCCGCAAGCGCCACTCCTTGCCTCCGCCGGCGCCGCCGGTCGAGTTGCCGGATTCGCGAGCCCAGTCTGCCGTCCGGCGGCAAAGCGGGCTCGGCGTCGCGGTCTGCCTCGAAGAGCAGCCGTTTCAGTTCCCGTTCGTTCATTTTTCGAGAATCCACGCGTTCACTCCCAAACGGTTCCCAACATCTCTTTCAGCCGCGATCTTGCCCGATGCAGGCGGACCTCGATCGTGTTGCGACGCACGTTCAACAATGCCGCGATGACATCGAGACTCTGCTCTTCCAGGTAGTGCAGCACGATCACCTCGCGGTACTTCGGCGGCAAGCGACCGATCGAGCGGCGAACCTGTCCACGCGTTTCCCGTTCGATCGCGGCCCGGTCGGCCGGGTCCGCCATGGCCGGCACGTGGTTCTGGCCCTCTCGTCGCAACCACTGCAGCCGCACCGTCCAACGCCGCTGGCGGCTGCGGCACTTGTTGATCGCGATTCGTTGCAGCCAGGTCGCCACGTCGGACTCGCCGCGAAAACGGGGCAAATTTCGCCATGCCGCCAGAAACACCTCTTGGACCACGTCTTCCACGCCGGACGGCCAACCGAGCAGCCGGGCAACGAGCCGAGTCACGCGGGCATGCTCCGCGGCGACCAGCCGGTCGAACGCGTCCTCGTCCTGCCGCCGAAGCCGCCGAAGCAAGCGCTCGTCGTATTCGTCGAACGGCATCGGATGGATCGGTTCGCCCAGGAGTACCTGTGTCACGGCCACTTACCTACCCTTCAGACGCCCGCCGCCGGAAAAACTTACAGCCCGGCCGGCGGTTTTCTTGGAGAATTGCAGGTCAAGTCCGACAGATGACGACCGAAGAATAACTGTCACACTGGGGTGGCTGGGGTCGGACTGCGAGGAACGAGCAGGGAGCCCCCAGATCGTCTGCAACTGGGGGCTCGTCGCTCGTTCCTCGCAACTCGACCCCAGCCACCCCCACCGTTCAACTGGCCCGCAATTGGTCGATCCCTTCGATCGGGCTCATCGCTTCGGCCGCCTCGCGGCATGCTGCGGCGATCCCTTGGCTATCGAGGCCCAGGTCCCCCAGCAGTTCGTCGCGTGTGCCGTGTTCGACGAATTGGTCGGGGATGCCGAGGCGACGGATCTTTCGGGTATCCAGACCCCCGTCGCACGCGGCTTCCAACACGGCGCTGCCGAAGCCGCCCATCAAGGCGCCCTCTTCGACCGTGAGCACGAACGGCGACTGGTCGACGGCCTGAAGGATGGTTTCGGTATCCAACGGTTTGACGAATCGTGCGTTGATGATGCCGACCTGAAGGCCCTCGGCCGCCAGATGATCGGCCGCTTTCACGCACGCACTCAACAACCCGCCACATGCGACGATCGTGCCGTCGGCTCCCTGGCGCACCGTTTCGGCGGTGCCCAACTTCATCGGCGCGGGCTGCCGCTCGATCGACTCGGCCATCGCCTTCGGATAGCGGATGGCCGTGGGCCCGTCGTGGGTCAGAGCCAGATCGAGCATTGGCCCCACGTCGAGGCTGTCGCCGGGAGCCA
>JAZFUB010000270.1:0-4487 GCA_036447015.1 Thermoguttaceae bacterium
GTTTGTCCTCATCGTCATCGTCGCCGTCACCCTTGCCGTCGTCGAGTCCGTCCAACCGGAACAACTCGATCACCGGCTGCAATGCGTCGTCCGACTCGACGACCACCGTGATCTTCTGGCCCGGGTCGATCAGCAACAGGAAACTGTCGATATCCTCCTCGCCGATGACGCCGGGGACGCTCGGATCGTAGATCAACGAACCGGCCGGAGACACCTGCTCCAGCGGCACCGGATACGGTACCTCCCCGTAATCGAGCTCGACGGTTTCGACGAACGCCTGCATCGGGTTGCCGTGGACGTCGACCACCGCACCGGCGACCATTTCCACCGTCAGCATGCCGTCGTCCTGGAGTCCGTCGAGCATATACTGGACCGAGTCGGCATCGAGGAGGCTAAAACCGGTTACCGAGCCGCGACTGAGGATCAGGTCGTCCGTGCCGATCGACTCGGGTCGGTAGGGTTCGTTGAAATCGATCGTCAACCCGGTCAAGGGCAATCCGGAGAACTTGCCGCCGGCCGGATCGGTCGAAACCACTTCCATCGGGACTTCATCGTAGTTGAAGATGGCTTTGAACGACTCGGCCGGCCAAGAATCGCCGACACGCTCGACCGAGCCCGAGGCCATGCTGATTTTCTGCGGCCCCTGCTCGACGATCGGGCTGGTCGCGAATTGGAACGTCAACGTGTCGGCATCGGTCATGACCACCGAATCCGCTGGAGTCCCGTTGATCCGAAGATCGCCCGCCGCAACGGTCGCTTCGATATACGGATCGGAGAAATCGATCGTGAACTCGGTCGGCATCGAAGTGATGATCTGGCCGGCAGCCGGCGTGGTGCCGACGACCTTCATGGCGAACAGGTCGTAGACCGCTTCGACGGCGGCATAGGCGTCGATGCGAAGATACTCCGCCTCGGTGTTGAAGACGTTATCGTCCTCGTCATCTCCGTCGAAGATCGTTACCGAGTTCGAGCGGATCAGATCGACCACCTCGTCGGTCGACAACGAGCGACCTCCGAATTGAAGGGCTGCGTCCTGCAAGAGTGCCACCAGACCGGAAACGTGTGGGGCAGCCGCACTGGTGCCGATGGCCGATACAAACAAGTTGTCCAGCCATGTGGATGTCACAGGGGCCCCGGGGGCCATCACATGGTTCGGATTGCTCGCGTCGCGCTGACTGAAAGCGGCAATATGATCGGTGTCCATCGTGAAATCGGTTGCCCAGGCCGATGACGCATACGGTCTCCCGATATCGCCCGTCCAGACGGCGCCGACGCCCAGCGTCGCGTTCACTGCCGGATAGCCCTGCCCGAACGTCGGATCGAACGCTTGATAGTCGTTCCCCGATGCGGCAACCACCGCGATCCCCATGGCTTCGAGCGATTGGATCTCGTCGTCAAGCAGACCGGTGGCGCCGACCTGAAGGTTCTCGAAGGATCCGAGCGACATATTGACAACGCGAATGTTCAAGTCGGATGCGTTGGCGATGACCCATTGCATGCCTTCTTCGATAACGTCAAACGGCGAACCGCCTCCGGAATCACTGAATACTTTGACGGCATAGAGGTTCACACCCGGGGCAACGCCTCCGAACGTCGAGTCGTTCGAACCGATAATGCCCGCCACGTGAGTGCCGTGACCATTCACGTCGGTGGCGTCCGCATCGCCGTCGGCGATGTCGATTCCGCCGGCCAAGTTCGGCAAGGCCGCGTGGCCGAAGGAGGCTCCGGTATCCAGTATGGCAACGCCAATCGGCCCGCTACCGCCGAACCCGTTGCCCGTAACGTCAGAGAACCGCGAGTCGGTCCGTAGTGCATCGAGACCGATCAGCGGACCGCTGGAATTCAGTTGAGGGATCACTTCCATGCCCGACTGATCCAATACATCGAGCGGAGTGGGAAGGGCAATGGCTTCGGCATCGACCGTCCACGGTTGCGAATCGGGCAAACCCAGGTCGCTCGGCAGTATGTCGCCCCATGAAGAGTCACCCGGTGCCGAGACGCTCAGCAGCCGCCGGTCTTCGAGTTGCTCGACACACAACCGCTTCGACAGCAGGCCTCGGCAAGCCTTCTTTCGTGATGCATTTTTGTCAAACGGCCAGCCGCTACCTCTTAGCTGGAAACCTCTAGAAGACGCGAACGATTTACCCGAAGCCATTGCTTGATCCCCCCAGACGGACAAAGAATGCAGTGAGATGTGCGACGAAACGAACAGAGCGTCTCCGACCAATCGGCCGGGATTATGCGCCCGACGATACGCCTACCCAAGTGCCTTCACCGTCCCAAATTACCAGGCTAATCCAAAGTGTCACGCAAATCAACAGAATTGATGCGAAAAATATGACCTTTGGGGAATGACGGCTACAACAGAAGACGCATAGAGGTACATGGCACCGCCCGAAATGGCGAGACGGTTGGGCAGATTGCCGCTGCGGTCATCATCTCGGCCCGTAGCTAGCGTTTTCCGCGTCCGCTATCAGCGGGCTTTCGATCCCAGGGCTGGGCTGGCGTTGGATCATATCGAGGGCGCGCGTCCTGCTTCGGACAGGCCTCGATCACCGCCTCGAGCCGTTTGCGTGCCGCGATCACGTCCGGGTCGGTGCTGTCGAGCAGGTTGGTCAATTCCTCGGGATCGGCTTTCAGATCGACCAACTTCGCAACCTCCCCCTGAAGGACGAACAGCTTATATCGCTTGTCGCGGACGACCCGATCTGTAAAGACCTGCTTCGGTCGAACGCCCTGCTCGTCGAGCGCGGCCGCACCGTGGCCCAGGGCCATGATCCATTGCCTTGGGCCCGCCTTGTCTTTTCCGAGCATGACCTGGGCGATCGATTTTCCGTCGAGCGTCACTCCCTTGGGCAATCGGGCGCCGCCCAACTCGCAGAAGGTCGGCAGCAGATCGCTGAAATCGGTCAAGGCGTCGGTCTCGACACCGGCCGGCACCAGGCCCGGACAGTTGACCACGTACGGTTCGCAGACGCCGTTCTCGGTCAACTTGGCCTTGCCGCCGCGAACCAATCGGCCGTTCATGCGGCCCGAGACCCCTCCGCTGGTCCCGTTGTCGGTCGACCAGATGATGATCGTGTTGTTGCGAATCCGTAGTTCGTCGAGCGCGGCGACCAGTCGGCCCAACGCCGCATCGGTGTAACGCACCATGGCTTTGTGCTTGGCCATTTTCTCGGTCACGTCGGGTTCGGCCGGCGTACCGACCAACGGCCCATGGGTCAAGGCCATGGGGAAGTAGAGCATCATCGGCCGATCCTTGTGGCGCGTCATGAAGTCGATCAGGAACTCGACGAAGATGTCGCAACCGAAGCGGTCCTCATGGGTTTTGCTGCCTTGGTTCGTGTGGATGTAGGGATTCCAGTAGCGCTGGGCGCTGGGGGGATTGTCGCTTTCGAAGCCGGTCCACATGCACCATTCGTCGAAGCCGTGTTGCCGCATGGCATCGGGCGAGACGCGAAAATCGTTGATCTGCCACTTCCCGGCCGCGGCCGTCGCATAGCCGGCCTCTTTCATCGGCCGTGCGAACGACACGTTGTGTTTCCAATCGAAATGACAACCGGCCCCCCAACGCGGCACGTCCCAGTGGTTGCACCACCCGGTGCGCCATGGATACTGGCCGGTCAGCAACGTCGCCCGGGTCGGCGTGCATTGCGGCATCGAGTAGGCATTGTTGAACTTCATGCCCCCGGCGGCCAAGGCGTCGACGTTCGGCGTTTCGATCTCCTCGGCCCCATAGCAAGAGACCCATTCCTTGCCCAGATCGTCGACCATAATGAAGAGGATATTCGGGCGATCACTCGGCTCTCGAGCGACGCCCCATGCCGGCATGGCAAGCATAACGGCCAGAACGCCGAGCGAAACAATGGAGCCACGGCCGGGAAACAGGGAACGGTCGGCCCGCAGCCGATACGGCCGGCAAAGCAGTGTCCTACAGGTGGGATGATTCATCATGGTCACTCTTTTCTTGTACAGTGGGGCGAAACCTCAGAGATTGGCTCCGCGCGGAAGTATCCGTCTCTCGCGTGTCAATCCTTGCAGCGTCCAGTATACCCAGCGAGGAAACGGGCAGCAAATCTCCAGCCCACTCAGGAGATCCCCAAAGTCCCCGAACCCTCTCTTGCACGGGCCTTGCAGCAAAATGTAGGCCGGATCGTGATCCGGCATTTCCCTAGCGAAACGACTGAGCCGGATCACGATCCGGCCTACGGAAATTGACTTTGCAGATCTCCTGAGGCCCCCCCACTTGGCTTTTGCGTCCCTGCACTGTAAGATTAACTTGTGAAGCGTCTGCCGCGTGGGGACGCCGACTAACCGAAATCAGTGAGTTTCAGTGCAGGAGCTACCAGTCGATGGCAATCACGTTGACCGAAACGGCCGCGGAAGAAGTCAAGCGGTACATGGAATCGCAGAAGGTGGAAGAGGGATCGGTATTGCGAATGGGCGTCACCGGCGGTGGTTGCTCGGGCTTGCAATACACGTTGGGA
>JAZFUB010000271.1:0-16129 GCA_036447015.1 Thermoguttaceae bacterium
CGCCTGCGACCGGAAAATGCGTCGGAATCCGCGATTCTCCCGTCGCAGGCGACGGGGCTAACGGGGCAAAATTAAACTTTTTCCCCTCCGCAGGCCGAAGAATAGAACGTGTGGGTTGATTCTGCCGAACCGGGCGGATAAGATTCGGGGAACTTGGAAGTCAAACGGAAATTCACGCCCATGAACCCCACCCCCCCAATCTCGTTCCTCTGTGGCTGCCGCTGTCCGTGTCCGGTCTGACGGCCGGACACGATCTGTTTGCATCCCCATCTCGCCACGTCTTCGTTTTTCCGTACCAATGCTGCGCTATGCCGGAGTTCTGCTGAGATGGCTACCGACAACCGACTCAAAGAGACGCTTCCCGGTCTGACCCAACGGATCGTCGAGACCTACTCCGAGGTCAACTCGATCAACCACCTGGGTCACTGCCCGTTGCCGAACCAGGAGGCGATTATCGAGATCACGCAAGATCTCAAAGACATCATCTATCCGGGCTATCGACGTCGCGAGGGCCTGCACCGCGGCAACGTGATGTATCACGTGGGCGAGGTGATCGACCGGCTGCACGACGGGCTGACCCGGCAGATCGCTCGGGCGTCGTGTCACGAGGCGGGCAAGGACACGCACTGCGACGTCCAACAGCGGTTCGACTTCGAGTCCCTCGGACAAACCAAAGCGCTCGCCTTCCTCGAGCGGCTGCCCGAGGTTCGAAAGGCTTTGGCCATGGACGTCCGGGCCGCGTACGACGGCGATCCGGCATGCAAATCGCTCGACGAGATCATCTTCTGCTACCCGGGCCTGGAGGCCGTGACCGTCTATCGGCTGGCCCATGTGCTGCATCACCTCGAAGTGCCGCTGATCCCGCGGATCATGACCGAATGGGCCCATAGCCGCACGGGCATCGATATCCACCCGGGCGCGACGATCGGCGAACATTTCTTCATCGACCACGGCACCGGCGTGGTGATCGGCGAAACGTGCGAAATCGGGCAGTGGGTGAAACTCTACCAGGGTGTCACGCTCGGCGCGTTGAGCTTTCCCACCGATGACGAGGGCAAGCTGGTACGCGGCACCAAGCGACACCCCACGATCGAGGATCGGGTCGTCATCTACGCCAATGCCACCGTGTTGGGTGGACAGACGGTCATCGGCCACGATTCGACGGTCGGTTCGAGTACCTGGATCACATCTTCGGTGCCGCCCAGTACGACAGTCAAAGCGTGAGAAATGTGGGCAGGCCGTGCCCCGCTCGCTTGCATCCGGGTGGCGCCGATTCTATATTACTAGAGATCGGCCGAGAAACAATTTCCGCGTTTGGCTGCCGCCGGTACGGCGGCTTGACGCTTGCACATCCTTTCGGCAAAGCCGCCGTACCGGCGGCAGCCAAACGGGCAGATGCCAAGGCTTACAAGGAGATCGATCGATGAAGATCCAACGTCGTGAGTTTCTGGGAACCGCTGCTGCCGGAACTGCCGGCGTGTTGATGTCCGGCAACCTGGCCGTCGCCGCCGCGGCCGATACCGATCCGACGGCGCTGGTCCCGTTGGGAAAGACGCTCAAGGCCTGTCGGATCTCCTTTGGGACCGGCATGCGGGGTGGAGGACGTCAAACGAATCTTACCCGGATGAATCAAGAAAAGTCCGAAGCATTGCTGCGATACGCCTACGACCAGGGCATCCGGCAATTCGACATGGCCGACATGTACGGAACCCATCCGCACGTAAGCCGGATGCTCAAAGGCAAGCCTCGCGACGGCCTCCAGTTGATCTCGAAAATCTGGACCCGACCCGGCGGCCTACCCGAGAAGGAACGCCCGCTGGCCGACGTGCTGGTCAAACGGTTCCTCAACGAGTTGCAGACCGACTACATCGACGTGCTTCAGATCCACTGCATGGAGAATGCCGACTGGACGACGACGCAGCGAGCGCAGATGGACGCGATGGCGAAGCTCAAGGAGCAGGGCCTGATCCGTGCCCATGGCGTCTCGATCCACTCGTTGCCTGCACTGAAGGCGGCCGCCGAGGAACCTTGGGTCGACGTCGTCCATGTCCGAATCAATCCCTACGGACACCGGACCGACGGGCCGATGGACGAAGTCATCCCAGTACTGAAGCAAATCCACGCGGCCGGCAAGGGCATCATCGGCATGAAACTGATCGGCGAGGGGTCCTTCGATGCCGAGCGGCGGGCCAAAACGCTCGATTTCGTCATGGGCCTCGGCTGCATCGACGCGATGACCGTCGGGTTCGAGGCCATCGGTCAGATCGACGAATTCAAGACGGCCGTCGCCAAGCAACTGGCTGCCAAGGCCGGGTAATGCTTCCTCCGTAGGTCAGGCTGTGCCTGACGAGGTGGCAACGACAGGATGTTTTCGCGTCAGGCACAGCCTGACCTACAAAGGCTGACTTCTGGCGAATCCAGCCACACGAAGCGTTAAGCGAGAGAAAGGATGCCCTTGCTCAACCCGTCGACGTTTCGGGAAATCGTGAGCGGACGGCGCCGAGGTGCGGCGGCCGCCCTGTTGCGAGTCGGTCTGCGCCTGGTCGAAACGCCGTATACCTGGGCCGTCCGATGGCGAAACCGACGTTACGACACCGGAGCCGCCCGGACGCATCGCGTGGCCGTGCCCGTGGTCAGCGTGGGAAACCTGACGCTCGGCGGAACGGGCAAGACGCCGATGGTCGAGTGGCTTGCCCGATGGTTCCGCGATCGGGACGTTCGGGTGACCGTGATCAGTCGCGGCTATGGGGCCGAGGCCGGTTCGCTGAACGACGAGGCGTTGGAACTCGAACAGCGGCTGCCCGATGTGCCCCATTTGCAGAATCCCGACCGCGTGGCCGCCGCGCTGACGGCCATCGAAGAGTTCGACTGCCAACTGATCGTGTTGGACGACGCCATGCAGCATCGCCGCATCGGTCGCGACCTGGAGATCGTGCTGTTGGACGCATTGGAGCCGTTCGGTTTCGGGCACGTCTTTCCCCGCGGCACGCTACGGGAGCCAATCGACGGTCTGGGCCGGGCCGACGTGGTGGCCCTGTCGCGAGCCGACATGCTCCAGCCGCCCCAACGGCAGCAGATCCAGTCCACGGCGATGCAATACGCCCCGGAGGCTATCTACCTGGAAGTCACCCACGCTCCCCAGTCGCTGGTCGCGTCGACCGGCAAGGAGGAACCGCTGGAGTCGCTGCTGGATCGGCCGGTGGCTGCGTTCTGCGGCATCGGCAACCCGGCCGGATTCCGGCACACGCTCGAAACGTGCGGCTATCGAGTGGCCGGGTTCCGCGAGTTTCCCGACCATCACCGCTACGATCGGTCCGACGTCGAGTCGCTCTCGGCCTGGGCCGATGAGTCCGACATCGAGGCCGTGCTCTGCACGCAGAAGGATCTGGTCAAGTTGCGGATCGATCGCCTGGGGCGCTACCCGCTACGGGCAGTGCAAGTCGGCTTGGAGATTCTGTCGGGGCGTGAGGCGCTGGAGCGGAAGCTGCAAGCGTTGGTTACCGCTTGACCTTCTCGAACCGGAGCATGTACTGCCCCTTCATCAGTTCGGGCTCGTCGATCAGCTTGAAGCCGGCCTTGGTGACTTCCTCGATGACGGTCTTCTTGTTGGCCCGAACGTGTTTGTTGACCCAGTCGGGCCTCTCCGCATCTTCCTTCTTGAAGTCGACCACGATCAACCGGCCGCCACGACGCAACGCGCGGCGGATCGAGGCGAGTGTCTTGTAGGGGAATTCGAAATGATGGTACGTGTCGCAAGTGAACACCAGGTCGACCGACCTCGGTTCCAGTTTCGTCGACTTCGACGTGCAGAGCACCGTCTCGACGTTTTCGATCTTCTGCTCGGCACAGGTCGCCTTGATATGGGCGATGAACTTCTCGGTGATGTCGACGGCATAGACCGTTCCCCCTGCCGATCCCGCTGCCGATCCCGCTGCGAGGACTTTCGGCGCGAACAACCGCGTGAACAGCCCCGTGCCCGCCCCGACGTCGGCAACATTCATGCCGGGCTTCAGGTCACACGCCTCGACGATCTCCTCGCGATGCTGAAAGATCTCCCGCCCGTCGCCTTCGAACCGTTTGACGCTCTGCTCGATGTCGGCGTTCTCATACGATTTATTGATACCCGGCCGAACGCTTTCCTCCTGCGCCACAGCGGCAACGGACAGTCCCATGACGAGGGCCGCGACAAGCGACGAGATCAGAGCGTGTCGGAGAGTTTTCATAGCGTAACCTTTTCGTTGGTGTGAGGGATCAGTTAGCCGACGGGCCTGCCCGTCGTTGAGAATCACCAGAACTGCCGGCAAAAACGCGCCGGGCAAGCCCGGCCGCTAAACGACTCGCTTTGCAATCTGGCACTGGGATCCTGAGACGTTCATTGTAACACAGACGGTCGACGCACGCCACTTGGCAGAGAATTGGGCTCGGGACAACCGATCAGAACCAGATCCGCACGCCGCCGATGAGGCTGTTGATCTGGGTGTTGTCGACGTCCAGGTACTCGTATCCGGTGTAGGCCTCCATGCCGAAGACGAGCACGCCGACGGTGCTGCGAAAGCGGAACAACTCGGCACGGCCGAGGCTGCCCCAATCGAGCGTGGCCGAGAGGACCCACGGCTTGTGGGGAAAGAAGTCGGCGCCGTAGGTGAAATTGAAACCATAGTTGGTTTCCAACGGGTCGTCGAGCCAGTTGAACCCGACGCCGGCTCGCCATTGCATCCGCTCGCTTTGGGCAAAACGATAGATGACGTTGCAATCGCCGATCCAAAGCCGATCCTCGCCGCCGGGAAAGGTCTCTCTGAGGTAGTTCATCTCGGTGTCGAGCCCGAAACGCGACGATGTGCTCATCAGCAGATGCCCGCCGACGCGCTCAAGCCCATCGAAGTTGTCGCCATAGTCGAAGCGGACTCGGGCACCCCAACGCCGCGGCTCCGTCGGCCAGAGATAGCCGTCGAACGGATCGGGGCGATGTTCTCTGCGAAACGAATCCCCCGCCCTTTTCGCCCACGAGGCCGACACAATATAGCCGCCCGTCTCCTGGTAGGGGAATCGTGGAAAATAGGCCGTGCTGACGAAGTCAGCCTGGGCCACTGCCGCCGGACCCCAAAACGGCGACGTGAGACCGTGGAAGAGCAGTTTGCCGAACATCTCGCCAAAGATGCTGTCCCCATCGCAGTGGTCGTCGTCCTCAGGCTTCGAGTGGGAATACGATGTCGGCGGCGTGCGACGCACGTCGTCACGAACCGTCGACAAGCGACCTTGCGCCATCAGGGACGATGCGCCCAACGCGACGATCAGGCAGGCCATGATCTTCCGCGCTATCCCCGTTTTCGACATTCCTTGCCACATGCCACAGCCTCCATGCTGTCAGCGAGCCACCGCACCCTTCCGGCGAGAGCAGCAAGGTAAGCAAGTCGAGTGGCCGTGTCAAGATCGAAGTCGGTGGCACGTCCCTGAGGAACGAAGGGCGTGGCTTTTGTGGTGTCTCCACGCCCTTCGTACCTCAGGGACGTGCCACACGGTTTCTTCAGAACGCGCCAATCTCCTCGACCAACTGGCTCGTCGTCCGCAGCCGTGCGAACTTGCGACGCCAGATCTCGAAGCAGGCCGTTTGAATCTCGGGCCATAGCGTTGCCACGCCGTCGGTCACGGCCGTGACTCGATAGTCGCGTGTTGCGGCCGACATCAGCGTGGCGTTGACACAGACGTCGGTCACCACGCCCGTGATCAACAGGTAGCGTACGTCGCGGCTGCGCAAGGCCAGATCGAGCGGCGTGTCGTAGAACTTGTCGTACGTGTGGCTGCGGACGACCGGTTCGTCGGGCCGCGGGGCCAACGCCCCTACCGTTTCGGAAGAATTGACCGTCTCGGCCGAATTGGGGCCGAACTCGACGCCAGATTCGATGCCTGGGCCGATCCGGCAGTTGTCCGATGGAAAGCCGAAGCCGGTCGGCTCGCCCGGCTCGGCCGGAAGATGTTCGACCCCGAACGGATCGCCGCGCAGGCAAGGCACGGTCGTCGAGTAGACGAACTCGGTGAAGATCACCGGCACGTCCTTCGCGCGGCAAACATCGATCAGCCGGGCGATGTTCGGAATGATCTCGCGTCCCGGGGGCACTTCCAGGGCCGCGCCCGGGTCGAGAAAACCGCGCTGCATATCGACCACCAGCAGGGCCGTCCGCCCGGGCTCCGCCCGATGCATCCGGTCGATGCGCTGCTGTCGGGCAGCCAGGATCTCGTCGAGGTTCGACATCGTCAGGTCTCCTTAGAACGTGTTTCGAAATCACCGTGCAGTCGGATTTCACACGTACGATGGGCCTCCGAGCCCGTCGAAACTAGCGTGCTGATCCCGATCGACGGCTTCGGAGAGCCATCGTACGAATTTCGAAACACGGCTAACAAGCAAGCCGTGCCACACATTTCAGGTGAATCTGCACTTTGAGTTATCGCCGACTATCGGGCTGCTCCAATGCAGATCAACCGATTGTACGTCCGGATGTACATTCGTCCGCCGGCGACTGCGGGCGTGGCGTGGGAACCCTCGGGCAACCGGTTCTCGGCCAACAGCTTGAACTCGGGGCTCGCAGCGAGGACCACGAGGTCGCCCTGCCGGCTCACGCAGTAAAGCTTTCCGTCGACACAGATGGGCGAGGAGAAATACGTCCCCTCGAGTTGCTCGCTCCAGACTGCGTCGCCGGAGGCCGGTTCGCGACAGGTCATCGTGCCGCTGTCGCTGAGGATGAAAATATGGTCGCCGAAAGCGATCGGTGTAGGCACATAGGGTAGATCGTCTTCGATCCGATAGACCAACTCGGCTTTGCTACTCGCACTGCCCGGCCGGACGACGGCCGATTCCTGGCCGCCGCCGCCTTTGCCGGCGCTGGCAAAGACGAGTCCACCGGCGATAACCGGCGAGGCCGTCGTTTTGAGCGTGAAGTCGGCATCCACTTCCCAGTTGACCTTGCCCGTGGCCGGATCGACGGCCGTGATGCCGTGCTCCGGTCCGATGAAGAGCACCTCCTTGGCGCGTCCTTCGGGTGCATGGACGGTCGGCGTGATGTACGAGGCGTAGCCGTTCGTGCGAGGCAACTTCCAGCGCGTTTCGCCCGTCTTCGCGTCCAACGCCAACAGGAAGGCCGTGGTGCCCGAATGATCGTGACCCACGATGACCGAGCCGTCGAGCACGATCGGCGAGGCACCGGCCCCGAACATCGACGCGAAATCGCCCGTCGTGCGTCGCCAGACTTCGTCGCCTTGGTGATCGAGTGCCAACAGGGTCAGCTTGTTGTCGGAGACCCACGACACGTAAAGGCGATCGGCGTCCAGTGCGGGCGTCGATGCGGCAAAACTATTGAGCGAATGGCTCCGATACGGCACGTACGATTCGGTATGCGACCAGAGCACTTTGCCGTCGGCCGCGTCGAGGCAGACAATCGACCGTTGGTCCTCGTCTTCGGCTTTGCAGGTCAAGAAGATCTTGTCGTCCCACAACACGGGCGAGGAATGGCCCGAGCCGGGTAGCTCGACGTTCCAGTGGTAGTCGGATTCGTCGAAGGAGACGGGAATGGTCTTCGCGGTGCTGATACCCGTGCCGTTGGGGCCACGGAATCGGGTCCACTCCTGCGCGGTCTCGGCGGCACCGGCGGTGCTCAGCAACAGCGTGGCGGTGATGAGCCCACCGAGAAGACGTGTGACGGTGGAGGTTGAGGCATGGTAGGTTCGATTCATCGGGTTCGTTTCCTCTTGGTTCAGGCTGATTCGGGCCGTGGTGGTTGCGGAGTACTGTGAGTGATGCTACAGCGCGGGGCAAGCCCAGCGGCTAACAGTCTGCGGGCTCATTGACCGATCAACTGCAACATCGCGTCGCCCATGCCGCGGCCGATGCGGTTGAACCAGATGGCGCTGCCCAGGTAGTGGTAGCCGCGGTCGGAGCCGGTCTTTTCCCACTGCTCGAAATTGTCCTGCCACTTGGGATAGAGTTCCTCGGCCGCCTTGTCGACCAGCACGTCGGTGCGCACGGCCTTGACGTTGCCTTTGAACTCGGGCACGTTCTCCATGCTGAGCTGGGCTTCTTGAACGGCCAGCATCGCACCTTGGGCCGGCTTTGACTGGTTTTGGCCCATCACGCCGATCACGACGGGCAGCTTCGGCACGCCGAGGTCCTTGCGTACGTCGTTGATCAGGTGCTTCATGTTCGACGCGTATTCCAGTTCGGCACCGTTGTACATATCGTTCCAACCCTGGAACCAGACGAAGCCGGCGATCTCCAACTTCTTGCCTTTCAGCGACGGGAACATCGTCTCGTAGTTGTCCATCGTCTCCTGGATCTCGGTCATCATGTTTCGGTAGGACGAGCCGTAGGGTTCCTTGATGTCGTCCATCGTCGGCAGTAGGTCATTGCGGTTATTCTTCTCGTTGTTCTTCTTGACGCGGTCCTGCGCCTTTGCGAGGTCCTCCTGCAACTTCTCGTCGGCGGGCATACCGGCCGACGGCGAGCGAAACAGTTTGAACAGCGAGTGTCCACCCCAGGCCGCTTTGATCAACACCACGGGCTGGTCGAAGTGGTCGCCCATCACGGTGCCGAACTCGAGTTCCACGCCCGTGCGCCCCGGCGAACCGTAACCGACGGTCAAGCCGCCGCTGCGATCCAGACACTTGATGAAGACGTCATCGCGAACGATCCACTCGCCGTCCTTGCGCAGATGGGCAAACAGTTCCTTGGTCTTGGGCGCTTCGGCCTGGTGATCGAGCAAGGTAACTTTCGCCTTGCCTTCCATGTTGGATTGCCCGGCAAGAACAAAGACCTTCACGGTCTGCGAGTCATCGGCGGCCCGTGCCGTGGTGACGGTGGCCGGCAGTGCGGCAAACAGGACGATGGCAGCGACGAAGCAAGTGAGCGTCTTCATGAGAGAGTCTCCAGGGGGGTGAACAATCGGTCGGGTATGGCGGCAGGAAATCCAGGTCGCCGAAAAGTGCCTGCTGCCCGTGCGACACCGAGTCGCGTGGAATCGGACACCTACCAGCGTTTCGCAAGTATATCACGAAGTCTCACGGAAAGTCCAGCATTGCACGACGATTTCTCGCCATGCCGACCGTCGCCCTACTCTCTCTTTATGCCTAACCTCGCCAGCGCCCGGCGGATCTCGTGTCGAAACAGTTCCTTCTCCCCCGGCTGTATCATGACTCCTTCGTATTCGTCATTTAGTGCCTTTTGCAGCGGTGCGACCGCTTGGTGATTGTCCAGCGTGCCCAAGGCTCTGGCCGCTTCAATTCGGTAGTGTAGGATTTGGTGGTTCTCCAGGATGTCGACCAGAGGGCCGAGGGCTCGCGGATCGCCAGAAACGCCGAGTGCGTAGACCAAGGCCAGCGAGACGAGTCCGTCGTGCTTGTCGTCGATTGCCGTGAGCAACGCATCGACGGCCCGAGAGTCGTCGATGTGCCCCAGCGCCTGGGCCGCATTGTAGCGATCCATCCAGGGGCGGCCGTTTCGCAGATCCAGAGCGTGGATCAGGGGCTCCAGCGCGCGGGCGTGGCCCAGGTGCCCCAGTGCGACCAGGGCACCGAATCGGGCCGACGGGTCGTCCTCCTCGAGAGTCGCCAGCAGGTCGGGCACAATACTTCGGTCGTTGATCTGTCCGAGTGCCTTGGCTGTGAGTGATCGGACCCAGCCGGTTTCGTCGTCCAGAATAGCGACCAGGGGCCGGGCCGCTCGGCGGTCGCCGATTTTCCCCAGCGCTTCAGCGGCCCACGCTCCGACGTTTGTCTCCAAGGCGGCAATGAGCGGTTCGACCGCATCAACAGCCCGGAATTCTCCCAAGGTGGAAACAAGCCGCATCGAACAACGACCGCCATCTGCCACGTCACGTTCCAACGCGGCAATCAACGGCCGGATCGCACGCGTGTCGTTGAGCTTACCCAACACCTTGGTCGCCTCGTCGCGAACCGATGCATCGTCATCTTCCAAGGCGGCAATCATCCGCTCGGTCAGGTCCGAGGGCTTCACCTCACCCAATGTCTTCACAGCCGCCTTTCGGACTTCCGGCTCCTTGTCCGCCAGTGCGGTGACCAGCGGAGCCGTTGCTTCGAGAGTGCCGATGCGTCCTAATGCCCCGACGGCCGCGGCACGAACCGACTTGTCGGCCGCGTGCAGCGCGTCGGTCAACGTCGGGATGGCCTGCGGATTTCCCAGTTCCCCCAGGGTCCGTGCCGCCCAGGCGGCCGATGTCGGTTCTCCTTCCTCGAGTACGTCAACCAATGGGCCGAACGCTCTTGGGTCCTTCAGCCGATACAGTGACCCTCCGGCGAAGTGCCGGATATTCTCATCCTCGTGTTTCAGGGCCCCGAGTAGCGAATCGGTCGCGCGATGGTCGCCGAAGCCGCCTAGGACTCGGGCTGCTTCCATTCGAACCCGATTGTTCTCCCGAGGATCGTCCAAGATGGCAATCAAGGGCTCGATCGCCCGACGATGCTCTCCGCTGGCGAGCCAGAATGCAGCCGTGCTCCGAACATTCTCGTCGTCTTCGCGATCCTGCAAGACCAGGAGCAAGGCTTCCACGGCGGCCGGGCTCTCTCGACGGGACAAAGCTGATACGGCGCTACGTCGGTCCTCGGGAGCAACCGTCTTGTCGTGGAGTACGTGGGTCAACGGCACCACGGCCTTGGGATCCTCGATCATGAACAGCCCCCTAAGGGCGGCGGCGCGGACGCGAGTGTCCGAGTCGTCCAAGGCCGCAATCAAGGGATCGGCGGCCCGAGCGTCCTGCGTTCTTGCCACGAGCCGAGCGGCGAGGCGTCGAACTCTCCAATCCTCGTCACTCATGGCCTCGACCAACACGGGCACGGCCGGCCCGCCAATTTTGGCCAGCGCGGCCGCCGCCTCGTAGCCAACGATACCCGATATGTCGGGCGCAGTGGAATAGGCCGTATCTCTGGAGTTCTTGGTTACGGCCGCGTCGTCGTGCATTGCGCGGGCCAGCGCCGGAATCGCGGCGACCGACCACTTGCCCATGACGCCGAGTTCCTTTGCTGCGTCGGCTCTCTTTTGCGGCTCGGTGTGGGTCAATTGTTCGATCAGTTCACGGACTTTGGGCGGCACTTCGTCGGTCGGGTTATCGTCGGAATTGGACGTTTCGGGCGCATCGATTGGAGGCTGCGGCGTGTCGACAACACGTGCCGGCTTTTCGGCCGCGCGGAGATGGGGTAAGAGGACCAGGGCGGTTAGCAATAGCAAGACGGTCGATGCCAGGCCGAGTCGGACTCGGATGGGGCGGTCTTTGTCGAGGATTCTCACGAGTCGCCTCCTGAAAAACTGTGAGGAACGAAAAATGCCCAAGACCGGTTCGAGCGGTACGAATCGACGGTTGGATCGCTCGACGATCGAGAGAAACGCGGCCCCCGATTCGCGCCGACTCGCCTCGCAGCCTTCCAACGCGACGTCGTCGCACGCGAACTCTCGTTGTCGGTCGATCATCCAGTTCGCCACCCAGACGGCCGGGTGGAAGAAGTAGACAAGCTGTACCAAACGCTGAAAAAGACTGATCCACAAGTCGCCGCGACGCAGATGGGCCAACTCGTGCAACAAGACCCAACGCATTCGGCCGGCCGTCGTCGTCAGGAAATCGTCCGGCAGCAGAAGGCCGGGCCGCAAAAGTCCCCAAACGGCCGGACCGGACACGTCCGAACTCCGCGCCAGCCGAATCGGCCGCCGCAGACCGGCCCGGCGTTTCAAGTCGGCCCAGTCGACCGGCAGCGTGGCGGGGTCGATCGGCGTCGTTCGGCGCAACAATCGGACCGTTTTCCACTGAGATCGGGCTAGCAGACCAAGCAGCCCGAGCACGATCAGGGCCCATCCGATCATCAGCTTCGCCGGAAGCGACAAACGAACCGCCGGGCCGGATGTTGCCTCTACCTCATTGGCCGACACATTGGTATCGAGCACAATCTCTGCCGACGGCGGTGCTGATTCGAGCGCGAGGTCATCGTCAAATCGATCCATCGGCGGATCGGAGAACTCGACCACAGGTTCCATCGTGCTTGGCGAAACCTTCACCCGTAGGTCAGGCTGTGCCTGACGAGGCAGAAACTCCCCCAGCAGACGCTGCGGCGACAAACGGGCCAGCGGCTCGGGAACGGTCACTTCGATCGGTACGACCAATCGGACCAAGACCAGCAGAAAGAGCCAGCAGCCCAACTGGGGCGACGCCCAACGACGCAGGACCAACCAGATCAGCCCCATAAGAGCCAACATGACGGTCGCGTCGACCAGACCAACGGCCATGAAGGCCGACCAACCGGCTCCCCAAGTGTTGAGTCTCTCGATGGCGTTCATGGTTCGTCCTCCGCTGCCGGAGTCAGTTCGTCCAGTAAACCCTGTAACTCGGCCAACTCCTCGGCCGAGAGCTTGCCGCGTCGGGCCATGTAGGCCAAGAGAGGCCCGACGGTGCCGTCCAGGGCGTTGCCCAACAGCGAGTCGGCCGCCCCGCGCAGCGAATCCATGGCCGAGCCGGCCGGCCGGTAGAGAAAGCTGTTTCCCACGCGAGTCGTCTTGAGGTGGCCCTTCTCGACCAGCCGACGCAGAAGCGTTTTGACGGTGCTGGGAGCCCAGCCGTGGACCTGGCCGGCCTCTTCATACACGTCCCTGGCCGCGCAACGTTTCCGCCGCCAGATGATTTTCATCACCTTCCACTCCGCCGCCGAAAGCGGTTCCGCCTGACTTCGAGCCATGAAAACGCTCCTTTGCTGGTCGCACAAGTAGCCGAACGGTTACAAATATAGACGTTCGGCCTGGAGTTGTCAACCCGATATCTGAGAGAAGGACCGTTTCGAGAGCGCGACCCGGTCAGCGGCCCGCTAACATCCGAGCACTTTGGCCGTGACCAACCAGCGTAGTTCGGCTTCG
Organism: Thermoguttaceae bacterium; assembly: GCA_036447015.1. Taxonomy (GTDB): domain Bacteria; phylum Planctomycetota; class Planctomycetia; order Pirellulales; family Thermoguttaceae; genus JAZFUB01. Next base: position 12,896 of record JAZFUB010000271.1, read on the forward strand.
GCCGGCCGGGGTAGGCCGGGGAAACGGATCGCGGCGACGGCCCCCTTGGCGAAGCGGATCCAGCCGTGGCCGTTGCCGATCAGTGCGGCGGTCAGTTGGCCTACGTCCGGTGCATGGCCGACCCAGGCGATGCGCCGAAAGCGGCCCGATTGGGCCTCGCTCCATGCCAGCAGTCCCTCCAGGTCGCTGTCGGGAAGTAACTCGTCGCGCTCGATGACGTCCGGATCGCCCTCGGCGCCCTGGGCAACCAGTTGGGCCGTTTCCACGCAGCGAACCAACGGGCTGGTGGCGATCAGCTCGGGGGCGAATCCTCGCGATGCGAGCGCCGCGACAAATCCCGCAAACCGCTGCTTGCCTTCCTCGCTCAGGGGCCGGAGGCTGTCGTCGGGCCACTGCGGGTCGCCATAGTGGCCCGCCCAGGCGTGGCGGATGATGTAGAGGTCCATGACACGACTCCCGGGCTTCGGTTCGCGAGACGATTGAACCCTCTATCTTACACGCCAGAGAATTCGATCATCAATCCCCAGTTCGGTCTGTTTTTCGGCAATCTCGGCCTTGAAACGCTTGGCGTCCTGCGGATAGCCGGCCGTCGGTTTCAGATCGGGGAGTTCGCGGCACCAGAACGCATTCAGTGCCCGCATGGCCAACTCGCGCAGATACTTCGATGCCATCGACGCCAGGGCGGCCGGCAAATGCGTTTCGCCCTTCATCTGAAAGCGGATGTCGAAACGACGCTCGGGCGGACCGAACCGGTAAACGCTCCGCTGGCGGCTCTCTCCACAGATCTCGATCAACCAATCGGGGAAGTGCGTCTGAAGCAACGGCCCATAGCGGTTCCGTCCGCCGTGTTTGTCGCAGATGATCGAGATCCGACCGGGCCCGAGCGGCCGTGTCACTTGGGCGACCAGATCGAGCGTCGTGTGCGACAGCGCGGTCGCCTTGTTGTCGTACGTCTCGATCAGAGCGTTGAATTCTTCCGGAAAGACGGCCCGACTGCGGACGGCGAGCAGCCGCACACCGGCCGCCGCGAGCCCTTCTCGCAGCGCCCGACCCGGCGATTCCAACTCGGCCCGGTCGGCGTCGAGCGGAACGGGCGTGTCGTAGTCGGCGTACCAGGGGACCGACTGCATGGGCCCGGACGCGTCGGGTGCGAGCGATTTCCAGACGTCGAGCCACGTGTTCGGCCGCCGGTCGAGTACAGTCAGGGCGGCCCAGAGTCCCCGTTCGAGATGCCGCAGCCCCTGCCGCGGCTTGTAAAGCACCTTCGAGTCGGCGATGGCCACCAGCCGGCTCGGCTGCCGAGCGACTTCGGCCGGGCTGGCGACGATCACGCCTTCGAGCCGCTCGTAGAGTTGCTCGCCGTCGATGTCGTCGGGAACCTCCCAGACGGTCGCCGAAATGAGCAGCGGACCCAGATTGGGCCCATAGCCGGCTTCATCGGTCCCGATGAGATATTGCATTGGGTGGGCTGTTGAAAAAGTTGTGTGGCCCGGCATACGCCGACAGGCCGCACTTTTCAGACTCCTCTTTCAGCAGTCCGAAGTACGTCGTACGGTCATCGTCAACGAAAAGAACATCCTGACGATTGTTGTCACGCTGCGGGATGTGGTGCGGACAATTCGGTATGACGATTCGTGCAACCCGTGGCATGCCCGCATTTTCTGCCGAAGCCCCCGGCTTCTCAAGATGAAATAGGTGATTGTCCGTTATTGCCCTCTATTTGCCGCCATTTGTCATCGCCCTGACCCCGATCGCCCCGGAACTCCTATGGACGTTTTGGCGGTGCTGGAGGTGGCGGGGCCTTTTTTTGGCCACTTGCATCGTAGGGGCTCGAACTCGCTGAGCGGACGTTCGGCTGAGACTGGGGGACGGGAGGACGCTGGGGCTCGTACGGCGTTTTGGAGCGGGGCTCAGACATGTTTTACTACTCTGCGGGATCGAGATAGAAGTTCCAGAATGTATTTGTAAGCATACTGTCTCGAGTCATAACTCGGAAGACGCATCCGGAGATTTTCTCGCGAAGCGCGACATACTGATCGTTCTCTTCCAGTTGGAACTCTAGCTGGTGCATAACGATGTTGCGGATGAGTCGCGCGCAGTCTCGCACGGTACGCACGACGAGTACACCATTCGCCACACCAGTTTTCAGATTGACCTGGATTCCGAGAGGATGCGACTCGCGTAACGTCTCTGCTCGCTTATCGTAGTGGCGCTTCATTCTATTGCTGAGTCGTTGTCGCAACGCAGATTCGTCCACTTTCAGCGGGGCGTCGCACCACCCTCGAACAATTGGATCGCTCCAGGCTGCGGCTGGGTCGTAGATCGCTAACTGACCAAGCAAAATCTCGGGCTCCGACTTCTTCGGGTGCGATTCCTGCAGGCCATCCCAATGGGCCTGAACATACGCGTCCGTAACTTCGGGTACGAAGGCCACCACGGGCTTTCCTTGGGCCAGGGTCGAGGCAAGTTCAGAGTCCTTACCTAACGTGTCGCTTTCTTGGGCCAGATAGATTGTGCAGCTCGCGCGTCGTAGCATGAGCGCTTCAGAGAGTCCCTTATCGATTCGGTCTGGGCAATACGCTTGCGTGGGGTCGAACCAGCGAAGTTTCAGATCGGCAAGTGAGGGGTCTTGGAAGATGGCGGAGGTGAGGCGGTTTATTGCGCTGAATTCGTGCCTCTCACGCATGGACGTGGCTACGTAGACGTCTAGGTGGTCAGATGCCAAGTACGCGTCCTGATTGGCTGTCGCTTGTGCGACGACATTCTGCCGGCACTCCTCCAAATGAACCGCCGATTTGTCATCCGGATTCGCCTTTAGCCGTTCTCTGAGTTCTCGCTCGATCAGATATCCCGTTAGGTATGCATCGTCTGGCGAGATGTCCCGGAGAGACAGCACAGGGTCGTGTCTGGACGTGAATTCTTCCTGCGAGATTGGAAGCAAACTATGCAGAGCGCCGGAGAGCAGAGCGTCATCTGTTGAAAGGGATTTGAAAGCGAATTTGACGTTTCCATAGAGCAATATCGCCAATTCCCGAAATCGATCAATGCCCGCCCGTAGTTGGTCGGCTGAGGAGAACGCCAGACCCCGCTCATAGTCTGTTTCGCCGTCCAGGAGGAAACGAAAGAAAGCGCTCGTGATGCGATCGAATCCAAACAACAGGAGAAGTTCATTAAGTTGACTGTAACCGAGGTCGGACTCTGGTTCCTCAAGCACCGTAAGGTCATCAGGTGGAC
>JAZFUB010000272.1:0-8042 GCA_036447015.1 Thermoguttaceae bacterium
ATTACCACAGGTTGAAGCTTGAAATCTCAATGGACCAAGAGACCATCCTTGATGATGGACCAGCTGATGACGACGACGGGAACATAATCTTGGATGAAGAGAACTACCAAGATGGATTTGACTGGATGACGATGTCAATAACATGCAGTTCTTGCGGACATCATCATGACAGCTGGATTGAATACGAGACTATGTAGAAGCTAGAGAGGAAAAGGTTCCAGGAACCTTTGTAGTGCCTGACCTACGTCTACGTCTGATCTACTTCGCTTCGCCGGAACTCTTGCGAGTTCAGCTACGGCACTGCGATCGGCCCGGTGTGGAGGTGCTGTTGGTTGCTTGCGTAGTCTTCTCCTAGGAACGCTGCGAACTGGATGGTGCTGCCGGCTGTGGTTGCCGGGATTTCGAACGTTACTTCGGCGACTCCCTTGCCGGTGACCTTCACGATCTTGCGTTCCACTCGTTCGGCCTGCGGGCCGGCCTTGAGCGTTACGTGGATGAGTTGCTCGCCCTGGTCGGCGTTGAGCGTGTGTCGCACTTTCACGATCAGCGGCTTGCCCGCGGTGATGGTTTTGGGAATCTCCATTGCGATCAGGTCGGTTCGCTTTTTTGAAGTCGTGTTTGTTTTCGGCTTGGCTTGGGGTTTGCTTCGCTGCCCGGCCTCCTCTTCTTTCTGCAGCACGTACGCTTCCCGTGCGGCCGGGTCGTCTCGCTTGCGGAAGGTGTCGAGCATGTGGTCGCCCGTGTCGACCATCCATGCTTCGAGCGCTTCTCGCAACTGCGAAAGCTCCTGCTGCTGGGCCGGGGCGTCGATCAGGTTGACCAGGCAGTCGGGATCGTTCTGGATGTCGTAGAGTTCCTCGACGACTCGGTGCTGATACAGGTCGTGGCGTGCGGCCAGGTACGTGTCCGTCTCGGCCAGTTCGGCCATGCGGCGATAGGTCGGTGTGCCGGTCGTTGCCGTGGCCATGACTCGTTCGCCGTTGGACCAGGGGTTGAAGAGGTAGAGCAGATGCTCGGTCTGCACGGCCCGCATCGGATCGCGCGACCGGCCGGCGTTCTCGTTGTATTCCTTGATGACCAGATGGCGCCCGGTCTGCGTCTCGCCTTTCAGCAGCGGAGCGAACGAACGGCCGTCGATTCCCTCGGGATGCGCAAGCCCGGCGACGTCCAACAAGGTCGGCAGGAAATCGACCGCCGAGACCATGTGCCGGTCGTCGACCGAGTTCGCACGGGTAACGCCCGGCCAGCGGAAGATCAACGGTGTGTGCGTGCTGTGGTGATAGAGCTGCGTCTTGGCGAACGGCAACGGCATCCCGTGGTCGGAGAGGAACATGATGAGCGTGTTGTCGGCCTCGCCCGAATCGTCCAGCGCCCGGAGGATGTGTCCCACGCCGTCGTCGGCCCGGCGCACGGACGAGTAGTAATGGGCCAATTCCTTCTCGACGACCTGGTCCTCGAACAGGAAGCCGGGCACGGGCATCTCGTCGGCGGTGAAAACGCGCGACGGCGTATGGGCATCGGGAATCGTTTCGCCCGATCTGCCCTGTGCATGGAACGGCTTGTGCGGATCGGCGATGTTGATGACCAGGCAGAACGGTTTGCCCTGGGCCTTGGCCTCGCGAATCCCCCGAGCGGTCGACACACCGTACGAGGCCGCGTCCTTGACGTGTGCCTTCGAGCCGTCGGGCAACGTGTCGAGCACCAGGTCCCAGGACGGGTACGGATGGTAGGGCGTCGAGTGGGACACCTTGTGGCGAATGGCCGTGAAGTAGCCGCCCTGTTGCATCAGATCGGCCAAGACCGGATAGCCGGGCTCCTTCACCTGATAGAACCCTTCGACAAGGTTGTTGTGCGGATAGCGGCCCGACCACATCACGTTGCGCGACGGCATGCAGTTGCCGACCTGCACATGGGCATGCGTAAACCGAAGCCCGGCCGCGGCCAGACGGTCGGTGTGCGGCGTGGTGCCGGGAAGCTTGCAGCCGAACGCGCCGATCGAGTCGGCACTCATGTCGTCGACGGTGATCACCAGAATGTTCAGTTTCTCGTCAGCCCAGGCCGAAGGGCTCAACAGCAATGAAGCAAACACGATGCAGAGGAAGCGGTTCATCGGAGGGATCTCCTGAGTGCGTGCCGGTGGGGGGACTACAGGTATTGTACCACAGCCGACGTGACATCACCGCCCCCGTTACGGAGCCTCGTACCACTCGCCGCGTAGCCAATCTGCGATCAGGCCGAGGTCGTGGGCGGTTAGCGTGTTCTTTGCCGGTTCGTCGGGGAACTCGGCGTAGATCGGCATTCGGTCGTTCTTCGTGCCGTAGAACCGCTTGTGGGCCGGGTTGGCGATGATGTCGATCAGCCACTCGCGCGAGCCGTAGCCGGTCAACTCGGGGGCTTTGCCCGCCGGGCCCTTGTCGTGGAACCTGTGACAGTCGGTGCAGCCGTAGAGGTCGACGATCAGGTCCTTGCCGTCGGCGATCAGTTGGGCGTCTTGCTCGTCCGCCTCGGCCTGCGATTTCAGGCCCGCCTCGGCCGACAGTCCGATCGCGACCGTCGCGAGCTCTTCGCGAATGTCGTCGACGATGTCGTCGGCCTCCGCTTCGGCCCACCAATCCTTGACCATGCCAGCCATGCGGCCCTTCTTGAACGCCGTATTGCCGAAGTAGGCGGACGAAGCGATCTTCCGGGCGTCGAGAAAGCCGGTCAGCCACTCTCGCGATGCGTATCCATAGAGGTTCGGCGCCGACGATTCTTCGGCCAGGATGCCTTCGTCCTGCTCGTCCGCGAAGTCATGGCACGCGGCACAATGGACCTTGAAGAGAACAGGACCCCGGGTCTTCGGATCGTTGCGCAACAGCGTCAAAGCACCGCCGACGGGAATGCCTTGCGGAGATCGGGCCAACTGCAATACGCGGTCGGCCTGCTGGTCGGCGGTCGCCAGCGCGGTCTGGAAGCCTTCATCCTTCTTGTCCTTCCACACCGAATAGAATGAAAGAACAACGAGGCCCGACAGAAGGACGGCCGTGAAGCCGAGATTCAGTTGATGACCGACTTTGCTGCCGGCAAAAAACGGCATGGCGAAAGCGAACAGCACCAACAGCCCGGGGATGATGAAGATGGGCACGATCGCCATGGTGCCGGGGAACAGGTGCGAGAATTCATAGAGCCCCAGGAACGCCCATTCGGGCCGGGCCGCGTCGAAGGCAACGCTCGGATCGGCCGGAGCACCCAGTGCCACGCCCGCATGGTCGCCGGAAAGCCCGTGCCGACAGGCAAGCAAGAGGACCACGACCATCACCAGCAGGCAAGCGACCGCGTTGATGACGGCCTGATTGGGCCAATAGCGACCGACGCGCCCGCCCTTCTCGGCCAATTCGGCCACTTCCGCCTTGTCGACCCGATAGGCGAGCACACCGCGAACGATCAACATCAGCAGGAACGTGCCGGACAGGAGACCCACATGCAGGGCCAGGAACCGCGTGAGTGTGAGATGTCCGAAGGCCGGCCCGCCGGCAGCCAGTTTGAAAAGCCCGGCCCCGACGCCCGGCAGCAGGTTGAGGAAATTGACGCGAACTTTCGTGCTGGCATAGCTGTTTTGGTCCCAGGCCAACAAGTCGCCGGTCAGCATGAGCCCGAGGCAAAGCAAACCCATGACGACCACCGACCAGAAGACCATTTCGCGCGGGGCACGAAGGGCTCGGGTGACGATCATCTGGACCAGGTAGATCGCGATCAGTACCAGCGTGACCTGGGCCGAGTAATGGTGGACGGCCCGAAGCAGCCACCCGCCCGCGACCTCGTGCTGCAGGAAGTAAACGCTCTCCCAGGCCGTCTGCGCACTGGGGCTGAAGTACATCCACATGAAGAACCCGGTGATCGCCTGCACGCAGAACGTGAAGATGAGCGTGCAGGGCCAGACTCGGCACCAACAGGCACCGCCGGGCAAGGGGCGATCGGAACACATGCGCAGCCCTTCACCCAGGCCGCTGCGGTCGTCGATCCAACGCAATAGAGCGTTCATACTTTAGCAACCTTCTTCGCAGTGCCGGTCTGAAAACCTTCGAACTTCACCCAAACATCTACCCCGCCGCGGATATCCACTTCGAGCGTATCGAGGTCACGGGGACACGGGGACGTTTCGTCCAACCGTTTGCCGGCCAGGTCAAAACTGGCCGCATGACAGGGGCAGAAGAATTTGCCGCCGTCTTGCTTGTCTCCCTCGCCGCTGCCCGGCGTGAATTGCACGATACAGCCCGCATGAGGACAAATCGACTGAATCGCTTCGACGCTCTTCGCCCCGGTGCGACGCAGGTAGACGGCCCCGATCGGCTCGTTGGGAAAACGGTTCCAGGCGTCGGTCCGATCGGCGATGATGGGGAACCTGCGCGGCGTTCCGTCTTCGGGCAAGGCGTCGAGCGACGTCAACCGCAGCAACAGTCCCGCTTGGCTCTTCTGCCGAAGCGGATTCAAGGAGGCGATGATGCCGACGACCGCCGGCACCGCCAACGCGACCGATCCGGCCACCACGGCGATGGCTTGGGCGAGGAATCCGCGGCGGTTATCCGGGGTACGGGATTTTCCCGTGCCGTCGTCGGTCGAGCAGCAACAGGCGGGTGACGGTTTCTCGGGCGTGTTTTCCATGGCATACCTACGTGATGTTATCGCAATAGTGACACACACTCTGCTCTTAAACGGGGGAAGCACACGAGCGCCGTATTATCGCATTGCTTGGCGAACGGCGTCAAGGACTTTGGCCCGGGCCGAGTCGAGCGGTTCGTCGAGGAAGGCTCCGGCCGCCTTCTTGTGGCCTCCGCCGCCGAATAGCTGCGCCAACCGACTGCAATCCAAATCGGTGCGGCTGCGGAAACTGATCTTGAAGCCGCCGGTCTGTTGCTCGACGAAGATGACGGCCGCCTCGGTCGATTCGACCGCCAACGTGAGGTTGATCACGTCTTCGCTATCGGAACGATGGGCCCCGGTGGCCTCGAAGTCCGACAGTTCGATGGCCGTGTGAATCAGACGGCCGTCCAGTTCGGTTTTGGTTCGTGCCATCGTCCGGCCGACCAATTGCAGTCGGGCCAACGTGTCCTGCTGATAAAGCTGTTCGTAGAGTTCGTCCGATTTCACGCCCGTGTCGAGCAGTCGGGCCGCCAACCGATGCGTCTTGCCCGTGGCCGAGGAGAAACGGAACCAACCGGTGTCGGTCGTCAGCGCGGCGAACGCGGGCAGGGCAATCTCGGTCGTGATCTCGACGCCCAGTGCGTCGGCCGCCTCGATCACCAGCCGACCGGTCGCCTCGGCGGTGGTGTCTTTGAACATCTCGGCCCCGAGATCGTCGCCGCTGACGTGATGATCGAGCACGAGTTTTTTGGCCCGGGTCGCACGGATGACGTCACCCATCGGCCCGAGCTGGGCCCAGGCCGTCGTGTCGAGCACGATCAGCACCTCGCGATCCCCGAGCTGTTCGATCGAGACATCGGTGCCCAACTCCTTGAGCTTGTCCTGGGGATCGAGGAACCGGTAACTCGGCGGCGTGGCCTGACCGTTGACGATCAGCACGTCTTTGCCGAGCGACTCGAGGATGGCGGCCATCGCCAATTCGCTACCCAACGCATCGCAGTCGGGGCGGATATGGCAGGTCAACAGGAATCGCTGATGGGATTGAACGATTTCGGCGAATCGGGTCCAGTTGGGCATAGTGGGAATTTCTTGTCTTTGAATGAAACGTTGGGATCTAAGTGATCGGGAAAAGGGGAAAGAGGGAAAAAAGGAAAGAAGTGAATAGGATTTTTCTGAAGAACCCAGTAATACAACGCTGCATCCGTGGTATCGGCCGTTAGCCGTCTACTGTCAGTCGATCAAGCGATTCCCACCTCAGCAGCTACAAGATTTCTTAAAGAACCGCAAACTAGAACTCGTCTTCCCCTTTTTCCCCTTTTCCCCCCTTTCCCTTTTTTCCGAATTCCGTCCTTTCTATTCTACATTATTTCCTTCGACGATCGAACGCGTGGCGGCCACGTCGCGATCCATCTGTGCGACGAGTTGCTCGGCCGATTCGAATCTTTCAATTTTTCTCAGTCGGGCAAGAAAGTCAACCTCGATCGTCCGATCGTAGAGCGTTCCCTCGAATCCGATCAGGAACGCTTCCACCTTGAGGGTTCCCTCGCCGAACGTCGGATTCGGACCGATGGCGATCGCTGCCGGCCAGGCGCTCCCTTCGAGCCAGACCCTTCCGGCGTAAATTCCCTCGCCCGGAAGGAGGGTGTCGATCCGATCGACGTTTGCCGTGGGAAAACCGAGGCCCGCCCCGCGGCCCGCCCCGCGAACGACCTGCCCGCGAATCCGGTAGGGCTCGGTCAGCATCGTGCGCGCCAGCTCGACCTGCCCGGAAGCGATCAGCGATCGCAGCCGGGAACTGGAGACGACCGCCCCATCGATTTCGACCGGCTCGACGACCTCGAACATCCTGCCCGTGTCAGCGCAAAAGTGCTCCAGCGTGCCGACGTCGCCGCTACGGTCGTGGCCGAAGAAGAAGTTCGCGCCCTCGACCATTCCCCGGGCATCGAGCCGGTCGCGCACCACACGGTCGAAAAACGGTTTGGCGTCGAGCCGGAGGAACTCCCGATCGGTCGGATAGGCGACGACCGCCTCGGCTCCGGCGGCTTCGAGCAGTTCGACCTTCCGCTCGGTCCAACTCAGCGGCTGGGGCGCCAGATCGGGGCGCAACAGACGTGCCGGGTGAGGATCGAACGTGAAGACGACCGCCGGTCCCTCCACGCGACGTGCCATGGCGGCCAGCCGCTCGATAATCCGCGCATGGCCGCGATGGACCCCGTCGAAATTACCGATCGTCACGGCGCCGTGGCGAAATCGTTCGGGAACTTCGTCCAAATTACGAAAAAGCTGCATATCGTTTATCACTACGACGGAATCGGGAAGAAGGGAAGGAGGGGAAAAGGGGAAAAAACAAGATCAAGAAACGTCTTCCCCTTTTTCCCCCTTTCCCCTTTTCCCGATTAAGAAATGTTGGCTCCCAAGCAGTCGTCACACCTCATCATCCGTCTCTTCGCCTTTCCCCCGGCCTTGGCACGGCGGATCTCGTCGCGCAGCCGTGCCGCTTGCTCGAACTCTTCGGCGGCAATCGCCTCTTGGAGTTTCTCGCGAAGGATCGCTTCGGGACGTTTCGGTTTTACGTTTTCCGCCTCTGCCTTCTCGGCGAGAACTTCGACGTGCCACCGCTCGAGACCGGTCAACTCGGCGCACTCGTCCGCGCGATCGGTCTGCCCGTATTCGTCCAAAAAACTCCGAACCGCGTCGATGCCCGACTCGATCACTCGCAGCCCCTCGCCATAATGGGCCTCGTCGATCAGCGGCGTTGCGACGGCTCGCACGTTCATCATCGTAACGTACGGGCGCCATTGATCGAACTGCATTCGGTGACGGTCGTCGTCGGTATGAGCCCGGACGAACGCGAACAGCCGGAGATTGCGCGCCGTATCGCGGGCACACAGGTCGTAGACCTTCAGATGCCAGAAACTCAAGTAGCGGTGATAGTACTGAACGCCCTCGCGCCATAACCGTAGACAATCTTCTTCGTTCAACTCGAAGGCGGCCGAATCGGGATGCGCCGCGTCGTGAGCTCGCTGCTTTTGCTCGTAGTATTCGAGCCACGACGGGCAACCGCCGGGAGACTGGCCGTCGGGTCGGCCCTGCATCTCCATCTGCAATACGCCAAGGTCGATGCGCAACTGGACCTTCTTCGCACCATCCTCACCGTCGATGATACGAACCGTCACATCGTCCGGCTGATAGTCCCAGTCCTTGAGGATCTTCGACAGGTCCTTCGACATCGGTTTGCTTACCCCAAGAGTTGTGTGCCCCAGAACGTCCCCGGCCGGTTGCCGAACGAGACCGTTCTTTCCCACACCAGTTTACACGGCCCGAGGCTACCAGGGCAGGGGGAGGAGGATATCTACAAGAGCAGTTTCCGCAGGCCGGATCACGATCCGGCCTACCTTTTCCCCATGATACGGCAGCTTGCC
>JAZFUB010000273.1:0-5768 GCA_036447015.1 Thermoguttaceae bacterium
TCAACGACGGGCAAGCCCGTCGGCTAACTCTTGGCGATAAGTCCGCTTTTGTCGAACGGGACGATTGGGCAAACTGCGGCAGTCGACGCCGTCGGCAACAAATCGGTTTGCCCGGGATGCCGATCCTTAGGAAAGAGGCCCTGGCTTGCAGGTCCTTCTGCGTTGGAAAATTGCCCGTTTCAGATGGGGAGTCGATTGCGATGTTCAGAACGCTCTTGTATAGCGCCACCGGATTGATGGTGGCGGCCGGGGGTCCGGTCGCCTATTACTCGGCGCCCGAATACTGGGAGGGCCTCCGCGAGGAATGGTTCCCGAATGAAGAAGCGTCGGACTCCGCCGTGGCCGCTGCCTTGGCCGATGACGAGTCCTCGACCGACCGAGTCGCTGCCATCGAAGGGGCTCCGGTTTCGGACCTCGGCGAACTGCTGCGTTTCGACGTCACTCCCGATTGGATCATGCGGCGCTGGCCCCGGGTGTCGACCGGTCTGTCGCACATGCAACTTCAGGGCTACAGAGTTCTGATGGTCACGGGTACGAAGGAGACGGATCTGGCCGGATCGTTGACCTACTACTTCAACGCCCAACAGAAAGTGCAGCGGATCACGTTCCACGGTGCCACGGGCGATCCCCAACGGCTGATCCGGCTGCTGACGTCGCGTCACGAGTTCGCGCGGCGGTTGACGAACGACCCGGGCCTCACCGTCTACGAAGCCCCGCAAGAGGACGGTCGCCGGACGAGCACGCTGAAGCTCACGTCGGTCGGCGTGGTCAAGGCGAGCGACCCGCGCCGACGGCTCAAGGTGGAACTGGCCATGGAGCGGCGGAGTTGACATGCCGCGGGCGGGTAGGGCTAACCTTCGGCCTTGCCTTTGGAGCCTTCGGACTTGGGCTTGGCCTTCGGTTCCACGGTAGGCGGTTCGTATTCGAATTCCTTCCAGACCATCGGTCGACGCAGATGGGGTTCGATCCGCAGCACGACCTCGCCGTTCTGGAAGATGCGGACGGTTCCGTTGCTTTGGCTGACGGAGACCGCTACGGCGTTGGTTGCCCGACTGATGGCGGCCGCGGCCCAATGCCGGGCTCCGAGACCTTTCGACAGCGTCACGTTGGCGGCCGAACAGTCGAGATAGCGGCAGGCGGCCTCGATCGTTCCGTCGGCCGAGATGACGAACGCGCCGTCCATCTGCGAGATTTCCTTAATGCCTTCGCGCACCCGGGGATCGCCCAGATTGCGTTCCTTGCGGTTGTAGCCCTTGACCGGGTCGAAACCGGCGACCCGACTGCACGCGAGCACCTTGCGCGAGTCGCCCACGACCAGCAGTGTGCCGACCGGTTTGCCCTCGCGTCCCTCGCGACCGATTTCGACGGCCAGATCGACGACCAGTTTCAGTGTGTCCAGCGGAACCCGGGTTTCCAACTGGCGCAGATCGCGTCCGGTCAGGCGATTGAGGTGTTCGTCGAGATTGATCACACTGAGCGAATCGATCGTATCGGCATCGAACCCGCTGTAAAGCGCCACCACACAGGAACCGGGCGCAAGGACGTCGTCGGCAACGGCCTCCAACACGGCTTGGGTCAACCGTTCGTAGACGGGGCTGTCGGCCATGTCGAGCAGGACGGTCGCCAGGTCGGCCTCCTCGGCCCCTTCGAGCTGTTCGGCCGTGTCGGCGGCGACGAGGACTTTTTCGTCGCCGACGAGTTTCTTCAGGCGTTGCCAGTCGGCCGTGCCCTCCAACAGCAGCAGGATCGCCTCGGCGCCTGCCGATTCGCTCAACTGCAGCCCCAACTTGCAGAGGCCCTTGAACTGCTCGGTAAATCGTAGCGACTGCATCCGCTTTGGGTCTGCCTTTTGCCGGTTTGTTTCATTAACAGAAGCGTGCCGCGATACGCTACGATCACCACGATGCAACGTGCGCCACTTCTTGTTCGATGGTGTCATATTCGATGGTGTCATATTCGACGGGGTCATATTCGACGGGGTCATACATGAATCCCCCCTTCTCATGTCCCCCTTCTCATGTCCCCCTTCTCATGTCATGGTACGGTATTCGCTTGGGCGGGGCAACCGCCTCCTCTCAATCATAGAACATTCCGCCGAGGCGTTCGACGACGGAGACCGGCCGCTGGGCCTCCGGCAGTTCGCCCCGTACGTATTGTCGCCAACGCTTGGCGTCGCCTCCGAAGTCCTTTCCGGTAACTTTTGCCAGCGAGAGCATCGCCCGGTTCTGCATGGCCGGATCCCTGTCTTCGAGGGCCTCGCCCAGCGCGGTGACTGCGGCCGGATCTTTCGACTTGCCCAGCGCCCTCGCAGCCGCCAGCCGCACGTCGAGGTCGATATCGCCGCTGAGCGCGCCTGAGAGGATCGCGGCCGCCTCGGCATCGGTGCGATTCCCCCAAGCCTCGCAAGCGGCCGTACGAACGCCCGCATCCGGGTCGTCGAGCGCCGCGTGCAGGACGCCCTTGGCCCCCGCGTCGAAGCAGTTGCCCAGCGCACGGACACATTCTTCGCGAATCATCGAGTCTTCTTCGCTACGGATCGATGTGCTCAACTGCGTGACGATTTCCCGTTTCCGCTCTGCGGTGGCCCCGTTGGCCTCCTTGCCCATCTCGCGGATCTGCTCGATACGCTGCTTGGGTGTGGCGATTCCGGGCACGCTCGACGGAGGCTCGCCCTGAAACGGCACCCAGGACGGCAGAAAGTTCGTTTCGGCACACCCGGCCAGCATGACCGTCAGAGCACACAAGGACCGGGCGAGAATTCGTTTTGCGTGAGCGTCGTCCATCGATGATGACCGCCTTCGAACGAGTCAAGGACAGGGGACAGGGGGTTCCCCGAGGAAAAGACGCGAGACTATAGCATGCTCCATGTTCTCGGCCAAGATGAATCGAAAGCGATCTTCAGGAAATGTGGGTAGTCTGCGTAGACTGGGAGAACATGAGTGCCCCGTCCGGAGGCAAGAATGGCCAACCCACGGCGAATAGCCAACCGCAGCGTTGCGCCGTGGCCCGACGCCAACGCCGTTAAGAACTTCTGTACGATGGCCCTCCGAGGACGTCGTGGCACCAAAAACACAACGACGGCCTCGGAGGGCCATCGTACAGCGCAGTGTGGAACGAAGAGGGCTTCCGCCGGTGCGTACCGATATGGTATGAACAGAGACGGTGGTGAGCGAGTTGCGAGGGAAGAATGAGGGGGAACCATCCCCCAAGGAGAACCGTGCGATGATCGAGCCGCGAGACCATACCGAAAATCGCAATTTCATCGAGACGATCCTGCGGCAGATCCCCGGCTTCCGCGGATATCTCGAGAAGGAAGATCGCCGCGAGAGCGACGCGTTGCAGCGAGATTGGCTGGCCGATCGACTCCAGCGGTCGAAACGGTCGATCGACGAGTTGACCCGGCCGCTGGCCGACGCCGGTAACATCGATCTGTTGCCCGAGGCCGATCGGGTCCGTGGCCGGATCGACAAGCTGATCGGTCGTATCCGCGGCGCGATGCACGGCTACAGCGGCTTCTTCGACCTGGTTCGCGTCGACAAGGCCCTGCTGGACCGCGTCTATCAGTACGACGTCGATCTGATCGCGCAGGTCGACACCCTGACCGCCGCCGTCGAAGCCTTGCCGGAGAATCCCGAGCAAATGGCAACGGCCCTGGCAGAATTGCTCCGGCAGAGCAACGAACTCGAACGGCTTTGGGATCTTCGAGAGGACATACTCGCCGGCTTGGAGTAGACACCGTAGGGTGCGTCTGGACGCACCATTTTGAAATCACGAGTTGGATGGCGGCCCATGGTGCGTCCAGACGCACCCTACGGCTGAAACAGCCATTGAGAGGAATCGACCCATGGGAATACGCTTGGAAGTTCTCCAATACTTCGACGAAAGCAATCGGTCGCTGGTGCATCGCATCCCGCCGCAGGGATCGGCCGACATCAAGTTCGGCGCACAACTGATCGTGCAACAGAACCAAGAGGCCGTTTTCTTCCGCGACGGCAAGGCGATGGACACGTTCAGCCCGGGCCGGCACACGCTGACGACGGCCAATGTGCCGATCCTCACGCGGCTGTTGACCATTCCCTGGGAGAAATCTCCGTTCCAGGCCCAGGTCTATTTCTTCGGAAAGCAGACGTTCCTGAACCAGAAATGGGGGACGCGGCAGCCGATCACCTTTCGCGACAGCGACTTCGGCATGGTACGGCTTCGCAGCTTCGGGAAGTATTCGTTCCGCGTGATCGACAGTGGGCTGTTGTTGAACACGTTGGTCGGCACCCAGGGGAAATTCACGACCGAAGAGGTCACTTCGTTTCTGAAGGACC
This sequence comes from Thermoguttaceae bacterium, assembly GCA_036447015.1. Classification (GTDB taxonomy): domain Bacteria; phylum Planctomycetota; class Planctomycetia; order Pirellulales; family Thermoguttaceae; genus JAZFUB01. The sequence continues at coordinate 4,317 of JAZFUB010000273.1, forward strand.
TGATCGTCTCTCGGCTGACCGACCTGTTGGGCACGCTGGGGACCAGCCTGTTGGACTTGCCGGCCCGATACGACGAGATCGCGGCCGGCACGCGAGCGAAGGTGGCCGAGGATTTCGCCAAGTACGGACTCGAGTTGGCCGACTTCTTCATCAACGCGATCACTCCGCCCGAGGAGGTCCAAAAGGCGATCGACACGCGAAGCGCCATGGGGGCCGTCGGCGACCTGAACGCATTCATGAAGTTCCAGGCGGCCAACAGCATGGCGAAGATGGCCGAGCAGGGCGGTGGCGGCATGGCCGGTGGTGCGATGGGCATGGGCATGGGGGCCGGCTTCGGCATGATGATGCCCGGAATGATCCAGCAGGCCATGGCCGGCGGGGCCCAACCGGCAGCACCTCAAGCCCCGCAACCTGCACCGCAACCCACACAGGGACCGAACGTCGGCCCGGCCGTCACGCCGGCTGCCGGTCCGGATTTCGGCGACCTGGCGCCCGTCACTTCCGATCCGAAGTCGATGGTTCGCAGCGTGGCCACGGCCGCCGGCTATACGATCACCGAGTCGGGCGACTCGCTGCAGATCGTCGTCCCGATCGGGGCACTGCGAAAACAATTGGTCACCGTCGACTTCGCCAAGACCGACAAATCGGGCCACTCGATGGTCAACTACTGGTCGATCTGCGGACCGTTGAGCGAGAACAACGCCCTGGCCCTACTGCGTTACAACACCAAAATGCTCCACGGAGCGTTCGCCGCCCGATCGATCGGCACCGCCGAGATGGTCGTCCTGCAAGCCAACCAACTGGCCGAGACGCTCGACCCGCTGGAAGTCAGCCGAGTCCTCTCGGCCATCGCCTGGCAGGCCGATCAGGTCGAACAGAAGTTGGTCGGTGGGGATGAAAACTGAGGTAAACTATGGCTATCGAGTACGAATACAAATTCGTCCGCCTCGGCGAGGGCTGGTTCAGTGCCAAGTCCGAAGCGACCCAGGGCTATCAGTCGGTTGTTCACCAACACGCACGAGACGGATGGCGGTTCGTCCAGGTGTTCGCGCCGGGCATCGGGCCCTACGGGGCGGCGAAGTACTACGAGTTGATTTTCGAGAAGGAAAAGTCCGATAGGCCCTGACCAGGATCTGTCGCATTGACCGTCTTCGGTGATCCACGGTTGTATGTGGCCGCCCATAGGGTAGAATTGCCCACGGACCGGCCGTTCGACTCTCGAAACGGCCAGCAAGCTTGCGAAATTCCCTGGGAGACAAAGCCAAATGGACACCCTTATTCTCGAAGATGTCCGCTGTTTCCACGAACGCCACGAATTGCCTCTCGCGCCGCTGACGATTCTTGTCGGTGAGAACAGTACTGGTAAGTCGACGATTCTGGCAGCAACGCGCCTGGCATGGGACATCAGCAACGGGAACCTAGCACCCGATTTCGCCGAAGAGCCGTTCGACT
>JAZFUB010000274.1:0-5650 GCA_036447015.1 Thermoguttaceae bacterium
GGCTCCAGCTCGATGGCCAGCGTATGCGGGGCCACGCTTGGGTTGATGGCCGCCGGCGTGCCGATCAGCAATCCGGTAGCCGGGATCTCCGTCGGACTGGTCAAGGAAGGCGACCGCTTCGAGTTGCTGACCGACATCATCGGCGACGAAGACCATTTCTGCGACATGGACTTCAAGATCGCCGGAACGCAACGCGGCATCACGGGCATCCAACTCGATCTGAAGATCGATGGAATCAGCGAGGAGATCATCCGTGCCACGCTGGCCCAGTCGCGGGAAGCTCGCATCGAGATCCTTCGGGAGATGCTCTCGTGCATCCAGCGGCCCCGGACCGAGACCTCGCCTACGGCACCCCGATTGCTGCGCACCCACATCCACCCGGAGAAGATCGGCCTGCTGATCGGACCGGGTGGAAAGATGATCCGCGCCATCCAGGAGTCGACCGGAGCCTCGCTTGATGTCGACGACGACGGGACCGTTACCATTGCCAGCAGTTCGGCCGAAAGCGCCGAGGCGGCCTTGGCCAAGGTCGATGCACTGACGGCCTCGGTCGAAATCGGTCGCATCTACCACGGTACGGTGACCAGTGTGAAGGACTTCGGTGCGTTCATCGAGATCCTGCCCGGCAAGGACGGGCTGTGCCACATCAGCGAGTTGTCCAACGAATACGTTTCGAGCGTGGGCGACGTGTGCAAGGTGGGCGACGAGATAGACGTCAAGTGCATCGCCGTCGACGACCAGGACCGCGTCAAACTCAGCCGCCGGGCCGCCATCGCCGATCAGGAAGCGAAGTCGGGCGAGAGCGCCGCCGCCGAGTAAGCGGTAACGCCAGCGATTGATTCAAGCAAACGGCCGAGGCCTCGAATCTATCGGGGCCTCGGCCCGAGTGCGTTAGGTTGTAGGGTGCGTCTGGACGCACCAGGAGTCTCCGGTGGTGCGTCCAGGTGGTGCTCGGCTACGTCCGTGTCCAAGAGCATGGTGCCATGTCCTCGATCTCTCGTGACTCCGCCGACGAAGTCAACCGGAAGCTGGTCGACCAGTATACCGAGATCGCCCGGCTGGCCGGCGGGCTGGCGCACGAGATCAAGAATCCGCTTTCGACGATCCGCCTGAACATGGAGCTGTTGGCCGAGGATTTTCAAGATGCCCAATCGCAGCGCGAGCGTCGCGCACTGAACAAGGTCAACGTCGTTCAGCGCGAGTGTCAACGTTTGCAGGACGTGTTGGACAACTTTCTGGATTTCGCCAAGGTTCGTCGCCTGAAACTGCAACCGAGCAGCCTCAACGAGCAGATCCATCGCGTGTTGGATTTCTTCCGCCCCAAGGCGGCCGATGCGGGAATCGAGATGCTCGACTACCCGGCCGCCGATCTGCCGACCGTGTTGCTGGACCGCGAGGCGTTCCACGGCGCATTGTTGAACCTGGTGCTCAATGCGGAACAGGCGATGCCCGAGGGCGGCCAACTGGTCGTGCGAACGTACGGCACACCCGACGGCGTGGGGCTCGACCTGATCGACACCGGCTGCGGCATGGACCGGAAGACGGCCGGCCAGATCTTCGACGCCTTCTTCTCCACGAAGAGCGGCGGTTCGGGGCTCGGTCTGCCGACGACCAAAAAGATCATCGAAGCCCACGGCGGCCGAATCACGCTACAAAGCGAACCGGGACGCGGCACCCAATTCACGATCAAGCTGCCAACCCCCGCCCGACTCTCAGGCGACGTCACACCAACCGCCGACGATTGACTTCGGTCGCTCGCTCCGGGTAGAATAGTCGACAAAGACCTGGCACACACGGCCGGATTGAATCATGTCGACAAGACTGCAATTCACTACTCGACAACTCTTGTTGGGCGTTACCGCGCTTGCCGTGTGGTGCAGTGCGATGGCCCAGGGCCATTACCTTTTCGCAGCGAAGTAGGTCGGGCACCCTGTGCCTGACAGGATACCACAAACTTACTCTCCAGGGATTTGTCAGGCACGGGGTGCCTGACCTACGAGGCTCCCTCTCAATCCCTCCGCGTCCCTGCGCCTCTGCGCGCGGCTCCTTTTGGCCAAGCCGCGGTGCCGGCGGCAGCTGAACGGACGGAAGGTGACGATCGGGCCTCATTGGCCTTGCTGCTGTGTCAGGCAGACGATGCTGCCGTCGGTTAGTGTGATGTAGAGCTTGCCTCCGGCTGCGGCCATGCCGTCGAAGCGTGGTGGGCTGTCGAGCTTCGTTTCGCTGAGCGTCTTGCCGTCGATGGTCGATACGGCTCGTAGCAGGGCTCCGCTTCTGCCTTGCAGGGCGGACCAGGGATCGTCGGGGTCGACCGTGTCGGGCGGGCCGGCAATGAAGAGGGTCTCTCCGGCGAGAACCATTGCCACGATGCGCAGCGGAACCTGCTGCGTCCAGCGACGAGCACGGCTCGAACGGTCGTCGGCGAACAGGGTGTAACCTTTGGTGCCCGGGGTGAAAATCGCCCGGGAGTGGCGTGCGGCACCGGCGAACGGTTTGACGCCGTAGGCCGTCTCGTCGTCGAAGACCAGCAGCTTGCAGTGCGATTTGCCGTCGATCGTCCAGTAGGTCTGGTTGAACCAGCAGTCGTCGAGCATGCCGGCGACCGACATCACATGGCCGCCCAGGTAGGGATACTTGCCTCGGTTCTTCTGCGTCGGCAGGGCGTCGGCCGCGTTGCGGTCGGTCAGATCGTTCGGGTCGAGTTGCAGATGTCTCATGTAGAGATTCGTGCCGTCGCCGACGAGGATATCGGACAAGGCGCCCGGCGCCTCGGGCGGCATGTCGTAAGCCAGTGGGCTCTCGACCATGTCGTGCGTCTTCGGATCGATGCTGTCGAGCCGTTTCTCCCGGAGCAGCTTGCCGGTGGCCGGTTCGACGGCGTAGAGATAGATTCCGCCGTCGAGGAACGACGATCGGCCGGCGGCAAAGTAGGCCACGCCGTCCTGGATCAACACACTGCCATGCACGGGCCATGGCGATTCCAGCCGACCGTGGCTGACAATGCGTGCCTCCTCGGGCGCCCCGCGGCGACGCCAAACCAGCCGGCCGTCGGCCGCTTGCACACAATAGACCCAACCGTCGGCCGACCCGAAGAGAGCCAGCCCACGATAGATCGTCGGCGGCGTGTCGATCGGTCCCCCTGTCGTATAGCTCCAAAGGCTCGTTCCGTCGGTCGAGTCGAGTGCTTCGACCGTATGCGTGTCGGGAGAAGCGACGAAGACCCGGTCGCCGACAATCACCGGGCTGCTCGCTAGGCCTGCGACCTGCGTCTTCCACAGAACCCGCAAATCGCTCGCGACTTCGGTGCCGGCCGAGCCGCTTCGGGCCGCATCATGGCGATAGGTGGGCCAGTCGGAAGAAAGCGGGGTGGGGAAAGCGGAAAGCGGATGTTCCTGGGTGTAGGCTGGGCCGTGTTCGAGGCGTGGTGACGTGGCGGTTTTGTTTTCCGTGGTCTTCTGCGGGGCCAGGGCGTAGAAACCGTTCAGCTTCGACGTGATGTAGCAGATGCATGGGTGCGGTGGGGCGTAGAGCAGACCGTTGCATGGCATCACTCCGTATCGGCACGTTCCACGCACCCAATGATGACGCGTGTTCTCTCCGGACTCCATGTCGATGAACTCGGCCCCCCTGCGCCCGGTGACGATGTAACGCGACGTGGCCTTGTTGCGGTAGCAGCGGTGATGGTGTCCCTGGTCGAGGGCCTCTTGGGTCGAAATCGTACGCTTGAGTTCTCCGCTCTGCGGATCGAGCCCCATCATGGAAAAGCTTTCGCCGTCGTGGACCCAGGCCAGCCCGTCGATCACGAAGATGTCGCCTTCGTTGTAATGACCCCACATGCCGCACGGCCGGGTCCAGAGGACGTCGCCCGTCTTGGCCGAGATCCCCAGCAAGTCCGCGCCGGCCGGCGCGTTCCACGGCTGGCTTTTCACCTTCGGATCGGGTTCCATGAACAACAGCACACCGTCGTGATAGACCAGGCCGCAAAGATTCGTGAAGTAATAGTGGCCGTAGGTGACCGGTCTGGGGCGCGACGGGCGGTCCTTTCGCCAGAGTCGTTCGCCCGTCTTCATGTCCAGTGCGACGACCGCGTCCTCTTCGAGCAAGAAGACCTTGTCGCCGCCGAGCGCCATGGTCAAATGCGTGACGCGTTCGATGGCGTCGGCCTTGGAAGCGACGCCGGTAAAATCGTTCGTTTTCCAGAGGAGTCTGCCCGTCCGGGCGTTGATCGCGACGACGGCCTTCTTTACCGGCGGCATGTCTTGGATGTGGCCCGGCCCCTGCTTGGCGACGTTAACGGCCAGCACCAGGGTTCCCTCGTCGTAGAGGATCTCGTCGGCGAATTGGGTTTCCGGATAGGTTATCACCGTGCGGCCGGTCGCCGCGTCGAGTGCGCTGAGCGGCGCGTTGAATCCGAGCGTCACGTAGACGCGATCGCCGACGGCCACCAGCCGCCGCGCGATGTGGGTCGGATGATTCCAACGCCCGTGCCCGTAGGAGTGGTCTCCCCATTGCTTCCATCCCCACTGGGCAATGGGCCGTTTCCACAAGAGCGTTCCGTTGAAACCGTCGCGGGCGACGAGCGTCCACCGGTCGGGCATACCGTCGATGCCCGCCGTGGCCTCGTTGATGATGGCGAACACACGTCCGCGAGACGAAACCATGGCGCTGAGGCTGGGCGTCGCCTCATGGTGCCGTTGCCATCGAGGCTCGGCCACCCATTGTATGTGTCGCGGCGGGCCGACCACTCGATCGTTGGCCACCGCATTGCCGCTGGCGTTGTGCAGGTAATGCGTCCACTCGTCGATTTCCGCCGGCCATGGCTTGACTGTCGTCGTCCACGTCTGGCCCTGTCGGACATGGGCCGTGCCGAGCGGCGCGAGTACGCGCATGACTTCGTCCATCGAAACGTTGCCAAGATCCTCGGCCACGACCAGATTCACCAGGTTGTCGACATAGGGCAAGTGCCGGCCGTCGAACGTGTTGACCGACACCCGGCCGTAAAGCCCAAGCGACTTGAGGTGTTCGCGGGCCGCTTGAACATCTTGCACATCAGTGTCGAGCCCTTCGACCAGGTACTTGTCGTCGGCCCCCAGCGCCGCGGTCAATCGGCCATCACCGCAGCCAAGGTGAACTATCAGCCCACCTGTCACTCCGGTGGGTTCGAGCACGTGCCCAGCCAAGGTGTCAATGTCGGCAGCATTGAGGACCGGCACGAATGCCAGTACGAATGCCGGTACAAGAATTCCGATGGCTCGGTTCATGACGTTGTCTCTCGGTTTCGTGGGAAGGGGTGTTTTGTTGCGGTCGACGTGATGTAATCGGGAAAAAGGGAAAGGGGGGAAGAAGGGAAGAAAACTTTTGATTTACTTTCCCCTTTTTCCCCCTTTCCCGTTTTCCCTGCTATATTGCAGCAGGTGCGGCGAAAGAGCTACCGTTTTCGACCGACATAGTCGTTACCGTTGAGGCTTCCGACGACCGACTTCAGCCATGCTTCGAGTTGATCTTGCATCTGCTTGACGCGCCGGTCTTCGGTGGCGGCCAGATCGGTCTCTTCGGCCGGGTCGGCGGCCAGGTTGTAGAGTTCCCAGACCGCTTCGCCCTGTTTGTTCGCGATGCGATGCAATTTCCAGTCGCCGTCGGTCCATGCGGC
>JAZFUB010000275.1:0-5372 GCA_036447015.1 Thermoguttaceae bacterium
ATCGCCTTCTACGGGCTTTCCTACGGCGGCAAGACGGCCATGCGAGTGCCGCCGCTGGTGACCGACTATTGCCTGTCGATCTGCTCGGCCGATTTCAACGAATGGGTCTGGAAGAACGCCTCGACCCGGGCGAAGTACAGCTACGTCTGGACGGGCGAATACGAGATCTTCGAATTCGATCTCGGAGGCACGTTCAATTATGCCGAGATGGCCGCGTTGATTTGCCCGCGGCCGTTCATGGTCGAACGGGGCCACTTCGACGGCGTGGCCCCCGACGAGGCGGTCGCCTACGAGTTCGCCAAAGTCCGTCGTCTTTACCAGGCCAGGCTCGGCATCGGCGACCGCTGTGAGCTGGAGTGGTTCGTCGGTCCCCACACGATCAACGGCCAAGGTACGTACGAGTTCCTTCACCGGCACCTCGATTGGCCTGGGCCGCCCGTTGAGTGACGTGATCCATTCTGGCGAATCAACGGTGGGCAAGCCCACCGGCTGGCGGGTCGGCCCGCCCGTTTAGCTGCCGCCGGCACGGCGGCTTCATCGAAGGCGTCAAGCCGCCGTGCCGGCGGCAGCTAAACGGGGGAATTCGACGTCATGCGGCCGCGGGGCGTTTGGCCGGATCGGGCTGCTGCGAACGGTCGTATTCGGGCACCAGGTCTTGCAGGAGCCGGATGATCCGGTCGGGATCGCCGTCGGCCGATTGGAGCAGTTGTTCGATCGAGGCGGCAATCAGTTCGGGATCGCGCCGCCGGCGATCGGCGACGGTGATTTTCGGGTGTCGGGTCGGCAGGTGCTTCTCACCGTGGACGTGCAGTTCCTCGAACAGTTTTTCGCCGGGGCGCAGTCCGGTGATTTCGATCTCGATGTCCTTGCCGACTTCCATGCCGGAGAGACGAATCATGTCGGCCGCCAGGTCGACGATCCGCACCGGGTCGCCCATGTCCAACAGAAGAATCTCGCCGTCTTGGCCGATGGTGCCCGCCTGGATGACCAATCGGGCCGCCTCGGGGATCGTCATGAAGAAACGTTCGATCTTCTCGTCGGTGACGGTGACCGGCCCGCCCCCGGCGATTTGCTGGCGAAAGACTTGCACCACGCTTCCGGCCGAGTCGAGCACGTTGCCGAACCGCACCGTGACGAACCGGCAGGAAGACCGATCGGCCTGAGATTGGACGTACAACTCGGCCGTCCGCTTGCAGGCCCCCATCACACTGGTCGGGTTGACGGCTTTGTCGGTCGAGATCAGTACGAACGACTTGACTCCGTAGTCCAACGCCAGATCGGCCAGTTGCCGGGTGGCCAGAACGATATTTTTGACGGCCTCGCCCGGGTGTGACTCCATCAGTGGGACGTGTTTGTAGGCGGCCGCATGGAAGACGATGTCCGGACGGCACTCGCCGAGAAGCGATGCCATGCGCCGGCGATCGAGGACGTCGGCCATGCGGACGTCGAGCGTTACGTCGCCGGCCATCTCGCGCAGTTCGCGTTCGAGGAAGAACTGTCCGGTTTCGCTGCGGTCGATCAGCACCAGGCATTTCGGCGAAAACCGCAGCAGTTGCCGACAGATCTCCGATCCGATGCTACCGGCACTTCCCGTGACGGCCAACACCCGATTGTCGATCCACTGGCGGATGTTTTCCATTTCGAGTTGAACCGGTTCGCGGCGCAACAGGTCGTCGATCGAGACGGGCCTCGGCTGAACGGCCACGCTGCCGCTGATCAACTGTTCGTAGCTGGGGAGAACCTTCACGTGGACCGACAGCCCGCGGGTGTCGTCGACCAGTTTGCGCACCTGCCGACCGCTCAGTTCGCCCGCCGCGATCAGGATTTCTTGGATGCCGTGTTGTTCGACCAATTGACACGTCTGTTCGATGGTGCCGATCACGGGAACGCCGGCAATACAGACTCCCTGCCGCCGAAGGTCGTCGTCGATGAAACCGGCGACGTGGTAGGCCCGTTTTCGGTTGCGAAGAACCGAACGGAGCAACGATTCGCCCGCGTCGTTGGCACCGACGATCAGGGCCGGCACCTTGGTCGACGCGGAGAAGGGCGAGAGCCAATTCCTTTCGCGAACGATCCGCAAGGCGGCCCGAACACCGCCGACCGCGACGATCGTGGCTCCCCAATCCAAGAGAAACACGCTTCTAGGGACCGTGGGCTGCGTGAGAAAGAAACGGTAGATCAAGACGGTCAGAAGCAGGCTCGCCGTGGCGGCCTGGATCAGTGCGACCAGGTCGTAGAAGGTGACGTAGCGTCCCCAACTGCGATGGATCTGAAACCATCCGAAGATCGTCAGTTTGATCAGCACGACCCAAACGACGGTCTGGGTGAATTCCTGCACCTCGACCGGCCCGAGTCGTCCCTCGAAGCGAACCCAGTAGCTCAGGTAGTAGATGGCGGCAAAGACGGGCGTGAGCGTGGCGGCACAGAGCAACGGGCGCTTGATGCGCCCCATCACCGCAATGGTTGCCGGCGCGGCTCGGTCCATGGGGGCCCGATACGCCGTGTTTCGTCGGTTCGTTTCCTTGTTAGCACTGTTCAAAGCGGGTTTCCTTCGAGGGGCTGTCACACGCTACCGCAGCACTTCGGGCTTCATGGCCGTTGCAGTCGACCCGTTGTCGGCGCCGATTTTCTGTTTGACGACCTGTCGCATCAAGTCACGCAGTTGTGGGTTGTTGGGACGCCGTTGGACGCACCAACTGATGTGCTTTTCGGCCTCGGCATAGTCCATCTGTTTGATCAGCGAAAGCCCCAATCCGTAACGTACGTCGAAGTTGTTCGGATCGTAACGCATCGCATTCTGTCCACACACGACGGCGTCGTCGAATTCGCCGAGCAGGTCGTTGACCCAACGTCCTTCGAGCCAGAGGGCCGCGGCCTCCTCGCCGTCGAGGCTCTCCGCTTCGGTCCGAAGAACTTGCACGTAGGAGCGGCGGAAACGCTCCAACTCGATCGGGTCGGTCTCCTCGAATTGACGGTAGTGTGCGTGCAGGAACCTCAGCGCGTAGACGTCCGGTTGGAAGTTTTCCAGGATGAAGCTCAACGGAACGCGACCGGCCAGTAAGTCGATCAACCGCTTTTGGTGTACACGGCCGCAAAGGAACGAGCGCTTCCAATGCGCCAATCCACGTTGCCAGTCACCTGCCAACCAGGCTTCGCGACCGGCCTCGAACAGAACCACCCCGTCGAAGGCCCGCACGCGCAGAGCCTGGTCGATATAGGCCGCCTTGTCCGTTTCGGAGTCGGTTCGCTCCAGGAACGAGAGCTCCGCCAGGTGCAGGTATCCCTCGCCTTGCAGCGGACAGAGTGCCAAGCTACGTCGTGTATGTTCCAGTGCCAGATCGAGACGTTCGCGATGGCTGCCCAGGACCCGGGAAATCCAAGCCGCCGTCTCATTTTCGTCGGCATTGGCTCTGGCACGTATCGCCGCATCACGGATCTGGGAAAGGGGCATGGCGTTTGCGGCGCTGGGGTCGGCCTGGGCCAGATCGAAGCGGCGTAGGTAGGCCTCGGCCAGACGCATGTGCGCCCTGGCATGATGGGGATTCCATCGAACGACCTGCCTGAGTTCCTCGATCACCCGGTCGACGCCGGAAAACGGCGACTCGCTGTCTTGCGCCTCGGTCGGTTGTTGCTGCGGTTCGGAGCCCTTGGCCGCCGACTGCTGCGACGCCATCGTGATGATTCGGTAGCGGTCCCAATGCGGCTCGGCCAGCGTGGGCCCGAACCGTCCTGCGATCATCCATGTGCCGAGGCCGAGCACCAACGGGACCATCGCCCAGCCGGCAACCCGGGGCAACGTGACCGCCCGGCTCGGTTTGCCCGCCGCTTCGGCGGCCATCTGGTAGACGCGACAAGCACAGGCTGCGAGCATGGCCACCAGTGCCATGCAGGCGGGAACGTACCAAACGAAGTCGGCCATCGAATGGACCAGGTTGGCCATGAGGCTGGCAAAGATCGCGCCGATGCAGACGGTCATGCGACTGTCCGTGGCGTTCTTCAGGCCGCCGAGACACCAAAACAGGCAGAGCCCGACGCCGGCCATCACGAGCGTCAGTCCTACGGCGCCGGTTTCAAGCAGGATCTGGATCGGGCCGTTCTCGGCGTGGCTGTACTCGGGACCTTCCGGCTCGTCGAGATACATCGGCGAGACCTCGACATGGCTGCCGACTCCGGAACCCAGCAGTGCGAAGTCGCGGCTGGCCGTTAGGTCGGCGGCCCAAATCGTGCGTCGGGCCCCTTCGTGGTCGATCTGGTCGATCGAGCCGGACCCCAAATCGTCGAGACGATTGCTCACCCGATCGAAACCCTCGACGGTCAGCAGTGCGCCGATCAGCAGACCAACGGCCCCCAGGCTGAGCACGAAACGAAACCCCACGGTTCTTGCCCGATAGCAGACGGCCACGGAAATCGCCACGGCCAGAAACATGACGGAAACACCGCCGCGCGAGAGCGACAGAAGTCCGGCGAACAGAACGACTCCCAACGCCACGGACCGGAACCCGGAGAAGACGTGCCCGGACGAGAATTCGCGTCCCGATCCGCCGAAGTCTCGCGAGCCGCGCCGGCTGCGAGTGCGGACCCGATCTTGCAGCCACCAGATCAGCGGTCCGACGCCCAGGGCAAGGAAATGGGCAAAATGATTCTTATTGGTGAAGCTCCCCTTGGCCTCCTCCAGCGTGTCGACGAACGGGTGTTCATAGAACCAGAAAAACTTGCCGTTGCTGGTGAGAAGTTGCAGCAGGCCGAAGCCGGCCATGATGATCGCCGAGACGGCAATCCATCGCAGTAGCCGTTCGACGTCGCCGAGCGTCTCGATGCGCTGCAAGGTGACGAGAAAGAGCAGGGCATAGGCCGAGAAGAGGGCCAACCCGGCCCGCGTGACGGCCGGCGTCATCGACAGGCAGGGCCACGCGCCCATCGTTGCGGTCGAATCTCCTTCGGCGGTCCAAAGCGGCAATCGCTCGGCCGACTGGGGCGTGATCCACGTCAGGGCCGATTGCGGTAGGGGAGCGATTTGCAGCAAGAGCACGACAATGCCGGCGACCAACAGGATCTCGGCCGACGAGAATCGCCAAAAGGCCTTGCGCCGCAACCCCAGCAGCAAGGTCCATGCCAGCGCGACGGTGACTGCCAGGGTGACCAGCGCCAGTTGTCCCAAGGCCTGGCGACCGCCCATCAGCAGCGGAACGACGAAGATGCACCCGGCCAAACCGCCGTCGACAACCTTCAGCAACATCCGCTCCAGCGGCGAGCCGGCCGAGTCGTCGCGCACCGGCCGTTGCGTCTTTCTCGTTTGGCCCGTTGGTGCCATGGGTCTGTCCTCAGCAGTTTTGTTTTGGTTTGGACATTGATCGTCGTTTAGCGGCGGGGCT
>JAZFUB010000276.1:0-5507 GCA_036447015.1 Thermoguttaceae bacterium
TCAGGCGGATTCTTAGTGTAATATACACACTAAGGAGGCCCTGTCAAGAGAGCCCTGTCAAGAGAGCCCTGCCGCCGAGACAGCCGGAAATCCTTCTGCAAACCTGACCAACGCGGATGCTTTTCAATTGACGACGCGCAGGCTGTGTGCCTTCAGCAGACAGGTCACTTCGCTGCCGAGGGTTAGTCCCAGCTCGGCTGCGGCGTCGGGTGTAATTTCGGCCCAGAAGATTTGGCCTATGTCGACCGCTACGAAGACGGCCTGCTTGAGCGAGACCATTTGACACACCCGGCCTCGCAGGTGGTTCCGCGCGCTGAGGCCCGGCAGGTCCTGGCAACTGAGCGTGACGTCGACCGGCGAGAATTGCACGAACACCGGCCGGCTGGCGGGAATGTTCTGCGGCAACAGGTAGAGCGACTGATCTCCGACGCGGCCGGTGGCGTGGTCCTTGTGGAAGTCGAGGCTGTCCAGACGCAGCAGATTGGCCGGGCCTAAGGAGTTCTTCCACCCGAGCGGCGCCGGTTGACTCAGTGCGTCTTCCGGCGTGCCGGCGACGACGACGCGTCCCTTTTCCAGCACCACGACCCAACCGGCAAGGCGGCGGACCTCGCCTTGGCTGTGCGTGACGAAGAGCGTGGGGATTTCCCATTCCGTGACGATCCGTTCGAGGTAGACGAGAATGCGATCCTTCAGCCGCTCGTCCAACGAAGCCAGCGGTTCGTCCATCAGCAGCAGCTCGGGACCGCTCAACAACGCTCGCCCCAAGGCCACACGTTGTCGTTCCCCGCCCGAGAGATTGCGCGGGCGGCGACCAAGCAGTTGCTCCAACTCCAACACCTCGACCACCCGCGACGTCTTGACCGCACGGGGGTTGGTTCGGTGCCGCTGTCCGTAACGAAGATTCGCTTCGACCGACAGATGGGGAAACAGCAGGTGGTCCTGAAAGACGACTCCAACGCGGCGGAACTCGGGCGGGACGTAGCGCCCGGCGTCGGTGTCCAACAGCATCCGATCGGCCAGTTCGACCTTGCCCGACTGGGGACGCAGAAAGCCGGCGATCGTCGACAGCACGCTGGTCTTCCCGCTGCCGGACGGGCCGAACAACGAGGTGACCATGTGCGGCGAGTCGAACGCAACGTCCAACTCGAACCCGCCGGGAAAGCGATGGCGACACTGGCAGCTAAGCAGAATCATGGCGAGATTGCCTCCGCTCGAGCAGTTCGCTGACGGCCAACGCCCCGCAAGCCAGAAGGATCGACAACCCGACCAGGCGCCAACTTTGCCCGATGCCGCCGGGCCGGTTCGCCAGGCTGTAAATCTCCAACGGGATGGTTCGGGTCAGCCCTTCGATGTTGCCGGCGATCATGATCGTGGCGCCGAATTCGCCCAGACTTCGGGCAAAGGCGAGCAGCCAACCGGCAATCACGCCGCTTCGGGCCAACGGCAGCGTCACGGTGAAAAACGTCGTCGTTCGGCTCGCTCCCAGGCTTCTCGCGGCCATCTCCAGTCGCGGATCGACACTCTGGAACGCGAGTCGTATGGCACGAACCATCAACGGGAAACTGACGACCATGGCCGCCAGCACGGCCCCGGTCCACGTAAACACGATCCGGATGCCGAACCAATCGTCGAGGATCGAGCCGATCGGACCCCGCGGCGCGAAGCAGATCAGCAGCAAGTAACCGGTCACGACGGGCGGCAGCACGAGCGGCAGATTGACCACCGCTTCGACAAGCCATCGCCCGCGGAAACGGTATCGGGCCAACACGTAGGCGATGCCGATGGCAAACGGCAAAATGGCCAGCGCCGCACAGACGGCCACCTGAAAACTGAGCCGCAAGGCGGCCCACTCGGCGCTGGTCACAACAGTCGATTCGGTCGGCCGGTCCGCCACCCGGTCGGGCACTTGGTCGGGTATCTCCGAGCCGATCGAAAAGCCGTGGCGAGTGAAGACGGCGGCCGCCTCGGGTGAATTCAGATAATCGTAAAACGCCCGGGCCGCCGGGTCGTCGTCGGCCTGTTTCAACAGCACGATCGGATAGCGGATCGGCTCGGTCAGGTCGGCGGGAAGTTCCAATGCCACCCGTACGTTGTCGCCGACGATCGCATCGGTCGCGTAGACGATGGCGGCCTCGGCGGCGCCCGTCTCGACGTACGTGAGCGTCTGCCGCACATCGGCCCCGGCGACGACCTTGTCGCTGAGTCGGTCCCACAATCCGAGCTTCGACAGGGCCTGTTTTGCGTAAACTCCGGCCGGCACTGCCGTCGTGTCGGCCAATGCCAGATGCCGGATTTCCACCGCGAGCAGATCTTCCATCTTGTCGATCCGTGGCGGCGAATCGGCCGGCACGACGACAACCAGTCGGTTGGTCAACAGATCGCGACGCTGTCGCACCATGCCGCGCTGCTGGAGATAGTCGGCCCACTCGACGTTCGCCGAGACGAACAGATGGGCCTCGGCCCCGTTGACGATCTGCTGGGCCAATGTCGACGAGGCGGCATAGCTGGTGCGCACCGACACGCCGTGGGCCTGTTGGAACTGCTCGCGGAGTTCGTCGATCGCGTTGGTCGCGCTGGCCGCGCCGAACACGACGATCGTGTCGCGGGGCTTCTGCTGCGACGCAACGCCGCAGCCGGCAGACACCAGGATAGCCAACCCGACACAGACTGCCCGAAAAAACGCTTCCGCGCAGAGCGCGGGAGCGAGTTGTTCCGGATCGGTGATACGTGTTTCGTGTGCCACGGCTTACTTGTCAGCCGTGTTCTTGCCGAGCCCGGGGCGGCACTGCTTGCCAGCAAGCAGTGGCACACGACTTCTTCAATGGGCCCTTAGAGGATTTTCGTCACGCCCGGGATGGCGATCGGGTAGTGACCGTTCTCGTCGGGCAGGATCGGCGGATCGGCGTCCCAGGTGTAGTCCGACGGCGAGAGATCTTCCTTGCAGTTGATCGCGTCTTCCCAGGTGATCGCCTGGCCGGTGTAGGTCACCATGCGCCCGAGTACGGCCAACATGGTACTGGTGGCCATGTACTGGCCGTTGTTGATCGTCTCGCCGGCACGGATGGCGTTGAACAGCGCCACGTGCTCCGAATCGTACATGCTGGGGCTCTTCACACGAGAACGGTATTCGTTCTCGCCGGAGATGCTGTTTCCACCGAGCACTTTGGCAACGCCCTTGGTACCCCAAAACGTGTCGGTCGTGCCGTTGGCGCAACCGCCCTGTTGGCGGCAGTAGGAGTGAACGTGCGAGCCGTTGGCGTATTCGTAGACGACGGCGTGATGGTCGTAGATATTGCCCCACTTCGGCTGCTCGGTGCGGACCTGTCGCCCGCCGAGTCCCCATGCCCTGACCGGCGGCTGGTCGCCCATGGCCCACGACGCCTTGTCGAGGCTGTGGACGTGCTGCTCGCAGTTGTGATCGCCCGAGAGCCAGGTGAAATAATACCAGTTGCGAAGCTGGTACTTCATTTCCGTATCGTCGTCCTTGCGACCGCGGTGCCAGAGGGTGCCCGTGTTGTAGGTCGACTGGATCGTTTGGATGTCGCCGATCGCACCGTCGACGATTCGGTCCATGATGTCCTTCGTCTGGTCGTGGTAGCGCCAGCACAGCCCCGAGACGAGGTTGAGGTTCTTTTGTTTGGCCTTCTCGGCCGATTCGAGCACGCTACGGATGCCGGTGGCGTCGACGGCGACCGGTTTCTCGCAGAAAACATGCTTGCCCGCCTCGACGGCCGCCTTCAGGTGTCTTGGGCGAAAGTGGGGCGACGATGTCAGAATGACGACGTCCACGCCGCTGTCGATCACCTTCTGATAGGCGTCGAACCCGACGAAGCAATGGTCGTCGTCGACGGCTATCCGATCGGCATACCGGGTTTGCAGTCCCTTGCGGCTGTTTTGCAGACGGTCCTCGAAGACGTCGGCCATGGCGGTCACATTGACGTTCGGGTCGGCATTCAACGCATTGCCGGCCGCACCGGTTCCCCGGCTGCCACAACCGATCAGTCCGACCTTCAGCGTGTCGTCGCCCGCGGCATGGGCACTACGGCCGATCGACAATCCGGCCGTCACCGCACCGGCGGCCATGGCGGACGTTTTCAGGAAATCGCGGCGCGAGGGGCCGCGGGAAGAAGGCGAGTTCTCTTGTTTCGACATGGAAAGGCTCCTTCGAAGGGGGGCAGGATGATAGCTTCTCGGGCATGTCGCGTGGCACGACACGTCTCTCAAGCATAGTCGACCGCAGAGCCCAAGGCAACCGGCCACAGCGTGTGGGGGGCTACCTTCCCCGCGTCATGTGCCGCAGGAATTCGGCGTCGAGTTCATGCAGATCGCCGAAAGCTTGCGTGAACTCCCGCAGTCGCTTCTCGGGGCCGTCCTGAAGCAGCAGTTCTTTCTGGGAAAGCGTGCGAAGGTAGGCCACGTATTGCTTCGGTTGCCGCAGGATCAGGAAATAGGTCAACGCCCAGGCCTCGGCATAGGCATCCAACGCCTGCTTCGGGTCGCGGAACCGTTTGTCGTCGGCGATCAGCGTCCGCAGCGAGTCGGGAGGCCGTTTGGCGAGGAACCGTCGAAACTGCAACAATCGCGGCTGATTGATCACCCCGATACCCCGCCAGCCACGCGAACTGCTCAGGTCGGGTGTCTCGAAGTAC
Source organism: Thermoguttaceae bacterium (assembly GCA_036447015.1). Classification (GTDB taxonomy): domain Bacteria; phylum Planctomycetota; class Planctomycetia; order Pirellulales; family Thermoguttaceae; genus JAZFUB01. Next base: position 4,650 of record JAZFUB010000276.1, read on the forward strand.
AGAGCGATCCCCTCGCTGAACCAGAGCGGACAGTCGCTGTATCTGGATTCTGCCCGTCAATCACGGCTACCGCCCGAGGAATTCCCTGTCGACCCTTTCTCCACCGTTGTAGGTGAAGAAGGCTTTGAGGACCGTTGGATCGATCGACGACGGGACGAAATGCACCGAGCCGTCGGCCAACCCAGCCAGAAAGCCGTCCGGCCACAAGCCGACCAGACCCCTGATCGGGTCTTGCTCGTCATACTCGAGATCGTCCGGCTTGGTCCAGATGACGGACCTATCGTCGTTCGCCTCGACAAACATCAGCGTGCATGACGTACCGTCGTTAATCTCGGGGATTTTGCGCCCTTCGTCGCCTTCGAACACCGTGCCCGGGCAGACCGGCACCAGATAGGTCGTCCTGTTCGCCGGAGCCTTGCTCGCGGGACTGCGAAAAACGGCGGGCATCCGCTCGATCAGCTTCTTGTTGTTCGGGCTATCCCACGGCTCGTCGAGATGGAACTCGTTGTAGAGGTGGCCTTGGTCCAGGTACGGCAGCATATGCACCCGCCAACTCAAGAGCGGCTTACCATTCTTGTCGAACACGGCCCTGGCGGGAAACGTCCTGCGGGTATCGTGAAAGACGTGCATGGCTAAGGCGATCTGTTTCATGTTATTGGTCGAACGGGCACGGGGGGAGTTGTCGGGCCGCGGCCGGCGTTTGAACTTTTCGGCAGGCACAAGCCGAAACTTCTTGCCGTCGAACACATGCATCTGATTCTCGATCAAGTCGATCATTCGATCACCATCCTGGAGTCCCAGCGAACTGATCTCGAATACGGCCGGATCGATCGGCTCGTTCACCTGAGTTTGCTTCAA
>JAZFUB010000277.1:0-3580 GCA_036447015.1 Thermoguttaceae bacterium
AACGAAACGCCCGCCGGAGTGGAAAGAGGCGTCGATCGATAGCGGAAGCACAAGCCGGCCCGTATAGGGAGGGGGGAAGCCGGGCCAGAGGTTTCCGTCCGCTTCGTTTCGATCGCCGGCCGCTCCGAAGTTCACGGCCAACCGTTTCACGGGAAGCGTTCCGCCGGGCGCGCTGTACATGGCCCAGCCCTTGAGTTTCTCGACCGGTTTGAAGACGACCGTACACATGTTGGGAAAGGCACACATGCAGCCGGCACTCGCCTCGGGCATCATCAACAGTCCGGCCGCCGGCAGGAAGTTGATCCAACAGCCGGGCCGCTGGGCGCCGAAGTGCAGACTGCCGTAATCGCCCGCCAGATCGTAGTAACCCAGATTGTACGAGCGGAAATAGAGAGCCTTGGGCGACCCGATCGGCAGCCCGCAATGGTGGCCGACTCGCGAGAACTGCCAACGATCGGTCAGGCCGGTGATCGGGTTGGTCCGCATGCGGGGCTCGCCCGTATGCAGATCGAACGCCCACGGTTCCGCGTGCAGTGTGTCGCCGATGATCAACGGCCGAACGCGAAACCCTACCTGGCGCGACCAAAGTTCACTGCCGCCGTTGCCCGACAGGGCCGTGATCCGGCGCGAGTCGAACTGACCGGCGAAGAATTGTTGCCAGAAATGGCCGTCGAGGTAAACGCCGAAGATGACGAGCACGCCCTCGTTGTACATCGTCGCCATGATCGCATCGTGCTTGTTGTGGGCCGCATGCCAGCCGCCGCAATGGGTCAAGTCGACCGGCTTCTGCCAGCGCAGCTCGCCCGTGGTTTCGTTCAGTGCGACGACGGTTCGGATGTCGGCGTCGGCCAGCGCCTTCTCGGCTTTCGATCGTTGCGCCTCGGGAAGGCTCGCGATCTTCGCACGCTGCTGTTCGATCACCATTTCACGCCCGGCGTCGGAGATGTTACGGTCGACGATGAACACGGTTTGGTCGCCGATGGCGATGGCGTTGTGCGGGATGTTCTTGCCCTTGTAGAGCCAACGCTGTTCGCCGGATTCGATGTCGAACGCAACGACGCAGTCGCTGTCGCGCATGTTGGCCGTACGGCTGCCGAACAACAGCCCGCCGGAGCAGGCGACATAGCCCCAGCGTCGCGGCGTGGAGTCGTCTGCCGGAGGCAGGACGTAGGTCGTCGTGGTCCGGCCGGTGGCCGGATCCAGGCGGTGGCACTTGTCGCCGACCGCGACGAACAGTCCGTCGCTGCTCAGCGCCAGGTTGCTGCTGTCGTGCGAGGCGTGAACACGCATGGCGCCGGGGATGTCGCGCTGCCACAGCTTCAAGCCGTTGTACGCATCGTAGGCCATGACGGTATTCTCGCCTTCGATGAACATCCGCCCGTCGAGCGACAACGGGCTGGCGGCGCGCTGATGCCGGTTGACCATATCGCCCGGGCCGGGATGGCCGAACCAGAGGACGCCCAACGGGGCGTTGACGATCTGATCGTCGCTACAGGCCGTATTGCCCGGGTTGGCGTATTCGTGGGTCCAGCTGCCCGCGCCGGGAAGCGGTCCGCGAGTGGCCTTGAACCAGGTTCCGTCGCCGGCGACACTCTGCGACGCGTCGAGCGACGTGCTGAAAGAGCGTCGCAGCACGTCGATGTCCGGACGCAATGGGCCGCCGGTATGACCGGCCGGTTGACCCAACATGAGCGTGCCTCCGATCGGCTTGAGCATCCGGACGACCTCGCTCGGGCTGCCCGGGAACCGACCGGTCATCGTTGCCGTTTCGGAGACGATCAGATTGGCGAAGTAGTCGGCATAGGGCACGCCGCCGATCGGCCATTGCTCGACGCAGACGCGTGCGCCGTACAGGCCGGCCGCATCGACCGTCTTTCGCACGGCGGCCACCTTGTCGGCATCGGGGGAGACGGCGTAGATCATCAGTTGCGAACGCTCGGCCAACTGCAGGGCCAGTTCTCCGGTTTCCAGTCCCAACACGAGACAGAAACCACGCCGGATCCCGGTCTCGTCGAGAATCTTCTGTGCCGCCTTGGCGAACAGGCTTGCCGTCGGTGGCTTCTCGCGGGGCGTCTGCACGACGCGGCCATGCTTCGGCACCGTGGCCGTGCCGAAGGAGTAGATCTTGCCCGTATCGGTACTGACCAGCAGGCGTCCGTCGGCCACGGCAAGCCCCTTGGCGGTCCCGTCGACTTCGGCCTGCCAGAGCTGCTTGCCCGAGGTCGCATCCACTCCGATCACCAGACCGTTGCCGCCTGCGAACAACACGTCGCCGGCCAGGATCAACGAATCGGCACACCGGCCGGCAAGTTTCCATTGGGCCGAAGGTGTTGTGTCTTTCCGCCGAGCCATGGCCCGAAGAGACGTGTCGCCGGCCAGGTAGGCCGTGTCGCCGGAGACGACCATTTTCCGCCCGGCAAACGTGGCGAATTGATCGCGGGTACCGGCGCGAGCACCGACCATCGTCTCGGTGCCGGTGAACATGTCTTCGCCGGCCAGCAATGCATAGCTCCCACCGACCGTCTTGCCGAAGAAGGGGGACTGCTGCCTCAGTTGTCCGTTGCTTCGGGCAAACGTCGCGGGCGACACCCGTCCCATGGGCACGTAGAGATTCGTCTCGGACGCCAACAGATAACCTTGCGGCGAGATCTTGCTTTGGGGCGTTTCCCCAGCGGTGTCGTTGCGCCACAGTTCCGTGCCGTCGGCCGCATCGACCGCATAGAGGAACACGCCCTCGGCCGGAAAGATGCCGGCACTGAGATAGGCGACGCCCCGATCGACGAGGACTCCGGTCCGCAGCGGCCAAAGGGAGATCATCTTCCCATGGCCGAGCACTCGTTGTTGCTCGGGTGCGGCGTGAAACGTCCATCGGGCCGCTCCGTCTTTGGCGTTCAGGCAATAGGCATGGCCATCGTCCGAGCCGAAGTAGACGCGCCCGTCGGCCAGCATCGGCGCGAGGCGAACGGGGCCACCGGTGATTTTCGTCCAACGGATTCGCCCCGTAGTCGCGTCGAGGCAATAGACCTTGTGGTCGGTCGACGAGCCGAAGAAGACGGCCCCGTCGGCGGCCACCGGCTGAAAGACGTCGTCGAAGTGGATCCGCCGCAACTCGAGGATGTCTTCGACCGGCTCGGGCTTCGGATCTCCCCATGCGGGCCGCGGCACGTATCGTGCCTCGAACACCCAGGACTCGGTCAGCGGCAGCGAGAGTTTCTCGGCCGTGATTCCGCTTCGGGCCATGTCGTGGCGATAGGTGGGCCAATCGTCGGCAGACGCTTTGCCGGGGGCAATCGTCGCGGCTGCCATTACGGCGGCCAACATGGCTATACAGCCGGTCGAGGAAGAACGCTTGAATCGTCGCGGGGTACTGAACATGTCGACTCCTACGGTTTCTTGTGTCCTTTTCGGAGGGTTTACGGTCGGCCGTGTTGTCTCGCCGGGTGTCCATGGTATCATAGGAGGGCCCCGTTGTCATCAGTGATTCGCTTTTGCATCGCAAGCGTGTTTAGCGGCCGGGGGTGACCCGCGCGGGTTTTGCGCCACGCACACGTAGAAAAACCCCCGGCCACCCCCCCCCCGA
>JAZFUB010000278.1:0-10425 GCA_036447015.1 Thermoguttaceae bacterium
TGAACGCCGGTGAGCCCTCTGATGTGACCGATAAGAACGGCCAGTATGCACTGACGGGACTTGCGGCGGATACCTACACCGTGATCGAGGTCATGAAACCCGGCTGGCAGCAAACCTTCCCCGGCGGCACCAACTCGCACGAAGTGCCAGTCGCGCAGGACGAAGTGGTGCCCGGGATCGATTTTGGCAACTTCCCACTACCGGGTGAGATCCAGGGAACCAAGTGGCATGACCTCGACAACGACGGCCAGAAGGACGGCGGCGAGCCGGGACTCGAGGGGTGGACGATCTATGCGGACTTGAACAGCAATAATGACGTGGACGCGGGCGAACCCTCTGACGTGACCGATGCAAACGGCGAGTATACGCTGACGGGACTCTCGGTGGATACATACACCGTACGCGAGATCATCAAGCCAGGCTGGGTGCAGACCTCACCCAGCGGCGACGGCTCGCGGCAGGTGCCCGTCGGGCCGGGCGAGGTGGTGCCGGGGATCGACTTCGGCAACTTCCAGCTACCGGGCGCAATCCATGGTGCGAAATGGAACGACCTGGACAACGACGGGATCAAGGACGCCGGCGAGCCCGGTCTGCAAGGATGGACCATCTACGCCGACTTGGACGGAAACAGCCAATTCAACGACGGTGAGCCCTCTGACGTAACCAACGAAAACGGCGAGTACGCCTTGACGGGACTCTCGGCCGATACGTACACCGTGACCGAGGTCATGCAGCCCGGTTGGGTGCAGACCTTGCCCGGTGGCACCAATTCGTACGATGTGATCGTCGGGCCGAACGAGGTTGTGACCGGCATCGACTTCGGCAACTTTCTCGCCCAGCCCGGTGAGATTGGCGGTGTGAAGTTCAACGATCTGGACGGCAACGGCGAAAAGGACGCTGGCGAACCGGGGTTGCAAGGCTGGACGATCTATGCCGACCTCGACGGCAATGGCCTGTTGGACGCCGGTGAGCCTTCCGACGTGACCGACCAAAACGGCCAATACTCGCTTGCCGGGCTTGCTCCCGACACCTACACCGTGGCCGAGGTCATGCAGGACGCCTGGAAGCAAACCTCGCCCGGCGGCGTCGGCACGCGGCAGGTTCCCGTCGGGCCGGACGAGGTCGTGTTGGGTATCGATTTTGGCAATCGCGAGATTTTCGTGAGCATCGGCGATGTGTCGTTGCAGGAAGGCAACTCCGACACGATCGGCTTCGATTTCATCGTGACACTGTCGCCGGCCAGCGACGTGACGGTTACCGTCGACTACGCCACCGCCGATGGCACGGCCACGGCGGCCGACGGCGATTATCTGTCGGTCAGTGGCACCTTGACCTTCGATCCGGGTGTGACGCAACGGACCATTACCGTGTCGGTCGGCGGCGATACGGACGGCGAGCCGGATGAGTCCTTCGTGGTGGATCTCAGCAACCCGGCCTATGCAACCGTTGTCGACGGGCAGGGTTCCGGGACAATCCTCAACGACGATCTTCCGGCCCAGTCGGTGTTCGGATCGCCGGGGAGCGTTTCGGTGGTGACGGGGTCGGCCTTTGCCGTCGACGTGCAGTACGATACCAGCGACGGCGACAACACGCTGTCCGGTTTGGGGCTGCGATTGCACTACGATTCGTCGGCAATGAGCTTCGATGGTCTGGGCAACGTGCTTGCGACCAGCCTGTTCCAGCAGCAAGACCCGGCCGACGACACGGGCGACTTCGACGGCGACCCGGCCACGGACAAGTTCGTGCTGATCTCTTGGGTCGATTTCATGTCGAGCAGTTGGCCTGGTGTGCCGCTGCCGGTGAGCCTGTTGACGGCCGATTTCACGGCGAACGCGGGGCTCGCCGCCGGCACGACCAGCCGGATCCGCTTCAGCGCCTCGTCGACGGCACCCTCTCACACTTTCAATGGCCAGGACGTCGAAGTAACCTTCAAAACGGTCAGCCTCGACGCGGACGGCAACGGCGCGGCCGACGCCTTGACCGACGGTATCTTGATGCTGCGGCACCTGTTCGGTTTCTTGGGCACCGCGCTGACGGAAAACGCCTTGGCGGGCGATGCCACTCGAACCGATCCGGCCGATGTGGCGACGTTTCTCGACGGCGGTCGGACTACGATGCTCGACGTAGACGGCAACGGCGTGGCCGACGCGCTAACCGACGGCATCTTGATTCTCCGATACTTGTTCGGATTTATAGGCACTCCGCTGATTGAAAATGCGATGGGACCCAACGCCACCCGGACCGATCCGATCGCCGTGGCTGCCTGGCTCGATTCGTTCCTGCCGGCGGGGGCAAAAGCGACGTCGGCGAAATCGCTTGTTGAGCCGGCGTCGGCATCGTTGTTTGTGGCGATGGAAGGCGAGAACCTGCAAATCGTTACGCCCGATCCCCCACAGCAGGCCGTGGCCCCGGGTGACCCGGTCCGCTACGACGTCGCTTACACCACCGATCCGTCTGACCCCACGCTGACCGGTTTGGGGTTGCGGATTCACTATGATTCGACAGTGATGGTCTTCGACCAGATGACGAACGTCTTGCAGACAAACATCTTCCAGCAACAACCACCGGCCGATGATTCGACCGACTTCGACGGAGATCCGCAAACCGACAAGTATGTTCTTTTTGCCTGGCTCGACATCAACGCGAATTGGCCCGGTCAACTACCGCAGGCCTTGCTGACGGCCAACTTCATCTCCCGGCAGTCGGCCGCCGATTCGACGTCGGTTAACTTCAGCGCAAGTTCGACGGCTGCAACTTGGAGCTTCGATTCGACTTCGGCCCGGATCGACTTCGCTGTGCCTGCGGCAGTGATCGACCGGCGAATCTTCTACAACAACTCCATGTTCGATGAGAACGAACCGGCCGCCAACGACCAAGACGACGACGCCATTGCCTTTGGCAAGCAGGCCTTGCTGCCTGGATTCACCGCCAAGCTGGAAAACTACACCAGTTACGACAAAGGCATCAACGGTATCATGGTCGATATCGCAGGGCTGGCCGCTGGGGGCAATCTCAGCGCTGCCGACTTTGGCTTCATGGTCGGCAATGGCAGCGGCTGGGAAGACGGGCCCGAACCGCTGCCGGTTACGGTGCGTGAAGGTGCCGGCGTCGACGGCTCCGATCGGGTCACGATCCGCTGGGAAGACAACGCCATCAAGAACCAGTGGCTGCAAGTGACGGTGGGGGTGACCGAGAACACCGGCCTGGACGAGCCCGACGTCTTCTACTTCGGCAACGCCCCCGGCGAGGCGGGTGACAGTGCGATCAATACGATCGTCAACGCGACCGATGAGATTGTGGCTCGGAATTTTCAGCACAGTGCGGCCGATCCGGCCTTGATCGATGATCCGTACGACTACAACCGCGATGGATTGGTGGACGGGACGGATCAGATCATTGCCCGGGAGAATCAGACGAATCCGTTGACGATGTTGCGGTTGATCACGGCGCCGGTGCAGGCTGTGGGCGTGGACGCATCCGAGGCGATGGCCTTGCCGGCCGACCTCGATTGGCTCTACGAATTCGAGCAGATCAGTAAGAAGAACGCGCGGCAGAAGCGAAATTCCGTCGAAGAAGCCGTCGACATACTGCTTGCCATTGAGGCGAGCTAGGTTAGCCGCTGGGCTTGCCCCGCGCTGTGAAGTGGGGACACCGTCGAGCACTTCCCAGCGCGGGGCAAGCCCAGCGGCTAACGGTCTGCCTCAGCGCCTCATTCTTACCTCTTCCTTGATCGGCTTCTCGGAGATGTCTACCTCTTTGTCGCGGAGGTGCTTGTCGAGGAATTGGTGGACTCGCTGGGTCATCTCCGGGGCGCGGAATCCGTGGCCGCCGCCTTCGACCGTGATGAACAACGGGTCGACGCCCGCCTTGTGCAACGCTTCGTCGAGCCGTACCGATTGGTTGTACGGCACGGTGAAATCCTTGTCGCCGTGGGCGATCAGAAACGGCGGATCGTCGGCCGACGCGTAGGTGTTCGGCGATGCACTTCGGGCCATCTCGCGTGTCTCTTGGACCGGGCCGCCGACCAACCGCGACTCGGGCGAGTCGGGGGCGTCGTGTTTCATGTGGCTGGGGTATTTGCCCATGGCCAACAGGTCGCTGGGACCGAAGTAATCGACCACGCAGGTGACCCGACTGTCTTGGTCGGTGTGTTTTCCGAGCGTGCCTTCCAACGGCTTGACGCGGCCGCTGGTGCCGAGCATGGCGACCAGATGCCCGCCGGCCGAACTGCCCCAGACGCCGATTCGTTCGGGATCGAGGTTGTACCGCTTGGCATTGGCTCGGATCCAACGGACGGCCGCCTTGCAGTCGTGGATCTGAGCGGGCCAGATCGCTTCGCCGGTGAGTCGGTAGCCGATCGAGACGCCCGCGTAGTTGCCGCCGGCGACCAGCTCCGCCACGCGGCCCTGTCCGCTCCGCCGGTCGCCCGCCCGCCACGCACCGCCGTGGATCCAGGCAATGACCGGCAGCGGTTCGTCGCTGGTCGGATTCTTCGGCAAATAGAGATCCAAGCGTTGACGCGGGTTGTCGGTGTCGGCATAGGGGAGGTCCCTTTCGGCCCGAATCGCGTCGTGAACTTGTGGGCGAGAAGACGTTTGAGGACGGCGGTTGCCAGTTCGGTTTCGGAACTTGGCGTCTTCCTCGCGCGAGATGAACCCATTGCCGTCGGCGTCGGCCCGATCGAAGTTGCGACGGATCGCCTCGGGCAGTTCGTCGCGGGTGATTTTGCCGTCGCCATTCTTGTCGAGCCGTTGGAATGCGTCGGCCGACGAGTCGGCTGACGGGGGTGACTGGGCTTCGGCACCGGAGGCCGACACGAAAAGGCCGAGCAGAATCAGTGCAATGGGCATTTGTTTCAGCATGGTCGGCTACTCCGTTGATTATGGTGGCCATGCCCCCCCGGTAGTGTCGATAGCTGAGGGGCATTCTTGTATTTGAATGAAAATCACCCACCTGTGCAACCGTGCTACTACTGGATTCAGCCCCGTCGGGGGGGTGTCTTGTCATTTCTTGCCGGAAACGCATCGTCAGTGGCGTGGTTCGGCTCTGAATTCGTTGGGAAAACTCACTCGTTGGGACACTGGCCTGGAGCGATCCAACCTGGGGTGGTCGCGAAGGGGGCGTTTTGTTAACGTATCCATTCATTTTCCTACGATCCCGGATGATTCATGGACCGTAGTGGAATTCGGGAGAATTCCGTCGTTGAAAACGAGTTACGTTGGAACTCTTGCGAGTTCCGTTACAGCAGAGTGTGTCGACCGCCCACTGTGCGATCCGAAGGCCAACCATGCGGTGTTGTCAGTCTTTTTGTCTCCTTGCAGCCGTAGCTGCCGTTCAGTTGTCCGGCTGTCGGATGCCGGGGAGCGAAGGTCCCGTTTCGAAGTCGCTGGCCACGTGTCGCCAGTTGTCTCAGCAGGGAATCTCGGCCGCCAAACGGGGAAAGAGCGACGAGGCCGAGCAACTTCTGTCGAAGGCCGTGAAGTCCTGTCCGATCGACCCCGAAGCCCGACGCCACTATGCCGACACGCTCTGGCAACGGGGGGCCCAGCTCGAAGCGATCGCCCAGTTGGAAGAGGCGACCCGACTGGCCGGCGACGACGCCATGCTGCGGGTGCGGCTTGGCCAGATGTATCTGGCGACCGGCCAGATCGACCGTGCCCGACGCACCGCCGAGCAGGCGATCGATCTGGACCCGAAACTGTCGGATGCCTGGACGATTCGTGGCCGCGTGATGTGCGCCGACGGCAAGTTCGATCGGGCCTTGGCCGACTACCATCGGGCGCTGGGGTATGCCCCGAACGCTCCGGAGATTCTCCTGGAGACGGCCGAGTTGTATCGCCGGACGGGTCAGCCGCAACGGGCACTCGAATCGCTGCAAAGCTTGGCCGACACCTACCCTCCCGGCGAGGAGCCGTGCAACGTGCTCCATCTGACGGGCTTGGCCTACGAGGCGTTGGGGCGGCGCGAGAACGGGGCCGACGCCTTCTATCGATTGGGCCAGGCAGAATACGTCTCCGGGCGCATGGCCGAAGCCAACGCCGCCGCACGACACGCGCTGTCGCTACAGCCCGACCATCTGCCGAGCCGCGACCTGCTCGGCCGCCTGGAACTGGCCAATCGGCCCGACCCCTCGGCACAGGACGTGCCACTCTACCGCTGAAGCCACTCTACCGCTGAGGAACGTATAGTTTTCTCAGCAGCCCCTTGAAAACGTCGTGTGCCACTGCTTGCAGAGGGCATCCGGCAGTTCGAGGAGTATAGCCACACAACCCAAGCCCACCGACTGCGGTCGGTGGGACCGGTTGGATGCAGCGGGCGAGCTTGTTTGGCACATGGTCCCACCGCCGCGCAGCCGGTGGGCTTCTTGGATAAGTACGCAGAGAAGACTACCAATGCAATGAATCTCCCTCACCCCAAGACCACCGACCGACGCATCACGCCCGCACAGATCTTTCTGGCGATCAACGTGGCCGGCCTCTGCCTGGTGGCCCTTTGGTTTCGGTGTCGGTCGCTGGAGAACATCCCGGGAACCAACGGCGACGAGGCGTGGTATGGCGTGAAGGCGTTGCGGCTGCTCTGGGGGGAGGAGTTTTGCCTGCGGACGCCGACCCAAAATCCGATGAACCCGTTCTTCTACGGGCCGATCGTGCTGCTGAATACCTGTTTTCCGCCCTCGATTCGCCTACTGCGCGGTGTCGCTCTCGTCAGTGGCTTGGCGGCGTTGGCGATCAACTGGGTGCTCTGTCGACGAGTGTTCGACCAACGCACGGCCCACCTATCGACCGTCATCCTTGCGTTGCTGCCGATCAACATCGCCTATAGCCGCTTTGCCTGGGATACGAGCCAGACACTTGCATCGACGCTACTGGTGCTCTACTGCTCGCTGGGTGCCGTGCGGTTCCGTCGTCATCGGGTTCGATGGTTGGCGGCGGCCGGGATCGCGCAGATCGCGGCCGTGCTGGTGCATCCGACGAACATCCTCATGGGCAGCGTCATCATCGTCGCGGTCTGCTTGCGTCTGCGCCGCCGCGATCTGAGGCCGAGTGCCTTGAAGCGGTTTCTCAGCCGCCGGACCGTCGGTGTTTCCGCCCTGATCTTCGCCGTGCTTCTGCTCTGGGTGGTCAACGTGACGAAGACACGCGGACCGTCGCAGGTGGGCAAGCGGTTCAGCAGTCTCGGAGAATTGCTCGATCCGAGGGGCGTGCCCGACTTCGCCGTTCTGTACCCGAGGCTCTTCAGCGGCGGCACGATCTATCGCTATATTCCGGGTTCCCAAAGTTGGTCGGAGTGGCCCAACGGCGAGGGAGCGGACGGACTGGGGGTCGATGTGGTGCTCTTCTGGTGTCTGCTCTCGGCGGCCGTCGTGGGTGTCCTTCGGCGACGGCCGAACGGGCGGATTCGCTGGGAGGATCGGGCGTTGGTCTCGGCATGGGGACTCACGGTGATCGCATTCTGGCTGTTGGCCGGACCACGCGCCATGGTCCCCGGTGTGGAACGGAATTCGCTCTGCCTGCTCGCGCCGACGGTGATTCTGGCGGCACGTGGTGCAAGTCGTTTCCGTGCGGTTTCGCCCGCAGCATGGGGCTCGTTTCTGGTGATCGCATCGCTGGGGGGCTGGTTCGTGCTGGCCGATTTTCGCGAGCACTATTTCAACGAGTTCGAGCAGACGGGTGGCCGGTCGGAGCAGACGTTTCGTACCGCCGAAGTCGAGCCGAAACAGGCCGCCTTGCAGATCATCCTCGAACACCGACGGCCCGGCACGACGTGGATCGTTGCCAGCGAGTGGTGGAATTACTGGCCGATCGAATACTTCGCGATGGTCGAGGAGGACATTCGGGTGGTCAATCCGAAGGACGCAGAAATGGCCGCCGGGTTCGACGAGGCGTTGGGCCAGGGCCGAGTCTGGTGTGTCGAATTCTCCGGCAGTGACGGGCTACGCCAAGCCCGGAGGATGTTCGACCGACACGAGGTCCAAGAGTGGCAGGTCGAGGATTTCGGGTCACGCCCGTTGCTGAGCGTGCTGCATGGTGAATGACGGCACGCGATCCGGAAAAACCGCCCCGATCCTCACGGGCGTTTTGTCCCCGACGATCGGCTTGACCGCGGCACGGTTGTGGCCTAGGGTTTATGAGAACCAGCAGAAGAACAATTTCCCCGTTTCGCTGCCGCCGTTGATGAGCTATGTTTTCGAGAACGATTTTCATGAGTTGGGCTGCCGTTACGCATAGGAGGAGTTAGACCATGTCGCAGGGACTTGAAGTACCCGTCGAACAGTTTGCCAATCGTCGTGATTACACCACGCAAGAGCAGTTACCGATCTGTGAACGTCGCCAGTTTTCCAGCACGCACGACAACCTTTCGCCCGACGCTCAGGAGTTGGCCCGGGCGATCGATCAATACAAGGTTCACCACCGGCGCCGCTTCATTACGTATGAAGAGATGATCACGGTCGTCAAGTCGTTGGGCTATCGTCGATAAGCGACTATCGAACCGCGCGAAACAGCGGTTCGCGGAGCCGGTCGGCCGAAACGATGCCAACCGTCTCGCCCTGGTCGTCGATCACGCAGGCAAGTGTCTCGCCCGCGCTCTGCATCTGCGTCAGTGCCGCGATGTGAGAGGTGTGCGCGGGTAGATCGAGCAAGCGCCGCATGGGGCCGGTTTCTTCGCTCCGGCTCAGTCCCAGGTCGATCACGCGGTAGTACCCGATCAGTTTGCCGGGCGTCTTCGGCGATTCGACCGGCACGACAGGGATGCGGTAGCGGCTGGCTACCTGCAGCACCTCGGATCGCGTCATGTTCGAGCGTGCGCGGGGAAGTTCTTCCAACGGCGTCGCAAACTCGACGACCGGGCGATTGGCCACCGCAAAGATACCTCGGGCCAGACCTCGCTGGGCCGGATAGAGCAGGCCGGCCTCGTGACCTTCCTCCAACACACCGTCCAGTTCACGTCGAGCCAGCGTCAGTCGGACCTGTTCGGGTGAGTGGCCCATGAGCCGCTCGATCAGCTTGTTCAGCCCCCAAAGCACCGCGCTGACGGGAAACAACAGCCCGACGAAGCCGAGAAACATCGGCCCGACCCGCCGCAGGAGCCTGTTCGGCGCGTGAAGGAACAAGTACTTCGGCAGCAATTCCCCATAGACGAACAGGATGGGGGCCAACAGCAGCGGCGCGATCAACTCGGCCATGTGGCCGTGACCGGTGACCAGGGACTGGGTGCCGATCACAATGGCCGCCGACGTCAGGTAGTTGGCCGTATTGTTGCCCACCAGCGTCGTAGCCACGAACAGCGCGGGATGGTTGGTCAGCCAAAGGAGACCCCGGGCGACGCGGTCACCCGCCATGGCGTCCAACAGCAACCGAAGCCGGGTTGCCCGATAGAAACCCGTCTCCGATCCGCTGAAGAAGGCGCTCAAGAAGAGCCCGATCACCGCCATGGCCGCTGCTTTCCAGATCACCGCGGCTCCTCCTTCCCGTCGGCGAAAGTCAGTTCGATCAACAGGTGTCCTTGCGGCAACACGCTGAGAACCTTCAGATGAAACGGTCCCCAATCGCACTCGTCGCCGGGCAACGGTAGCCGTTGGAGCACTTCCTGAACCACGCCGGCGATAGTCACGCTCCTGCTCGGTGGACGCTGAATCTGAAAGTGACGTGCCAAGCGACGCAAGCTGGTCATCCCGACCACATGCCAGGTTCCCGGGCCGACCTGCCGGATGGGGACTTGCTGCAGGAGCCGCTCGCTCCGACTGGGTGACCGCCCGAAGATCGTGTCCAGCACGTCGTCGAACGTGAGGATGCCGATCGTTTCGCCGTGCTCGTTGACCACGGCCGCCACCTGCCGATCCTTTCGCTGCATCACCTCCAGGGTTTGAGCGACGGTCGTCGACCAGGGGACGTAGACGACCGGTTCGGCGTAGTGCTCGAGGTGCTCGGTGGGCACGCTCGACAGATCGCAGAGTGTGATCGCACCGGCAACTTCGTCGCTGTCGGGTTCCGTGATCAGCAGGTAGCCGCTCGGCGGCATTCGCCCCTCCAGGTCGGCCAACGAGACGGGAGGCGAAAAGGCAAGAAACTGAACGCGAGGACGCATCAACTCGTCGACCCGAAGGTCCGACAGCGAAACGATGTTTTGCAGCACGTGTTGTTCCTGTTGCAGCAACGCGGCATCCGACGTCGACAGCTCAACGGCTCGTTCCAGGTCACCAACCGCTAGATGTGGCTCTGCCTGAAACCGGGGCCAAAACAGACGCCGTGACAACAGGTTCGCCAGACGCAGTAGCGGAATGATCGGATCCAGCAGCCGAACCATGGCAGCCAACGGGATGGCCACCATCGTCGCCAGGCCACGCGGCCGTAGGACGGCCAGACTTTTGGGAAGCATCTCGCTCAGCACGATCATCACCAACAGCGACCCGACGGCGAAACTGCC
>JAZFUB010000279.1:0-3091 GCA_036447015.1 Thermoguttaceae bacterium
CAAGGATTCTACCACGCTGGTCGAAGGTGCCGGCAAGTCGTCCGACATCAAGAGGCGAATCGATCAACTCCGCACTCAGATCGAGGACACCGATAGCGACTACGATCGCGAGAAGTATCAAGAGCGGTTGGCCAAGATGACCGGCGGCGTGGCCGTGATTTCGGTCGGTGCCAGTACCGAAACCGAGATGAAGCAGAAGAAGGCCCGGGTGGAAGACGCGTTGCACGCAACCCGTGCGGCTGCCGAAGAAGGCATTTTGCCCGGCGGCGGCGTGGCCCTGTTGCGATGTCGCGAAGCGGTCGAGAAGGCCCGGGGCAGTGCTCGTGGCGACGAGAAGATCGGCGTCGACATCGTCACGCGAGTCCTGGCGACCCCGCTTCGGCAGATCGCCGACAACTGCGGCATCGACGGCTCGGTGGTTGCCGACGACGTTAGCGAGAAGCCCACGAACACCGGCTACGACGCCAATGCGGGCCAGTACGTCGATATGTTCAAGGCGGGCATTATCGATCCGCTGAAGGTCGTTCGCACTGCCCTGGAGAATGCGTCCAGCATCGCCGCGCTGATGCTGACGACCGAAACGCTGGTCACCGACCTCTCGAAAGAGGACAAGGAGAAGCAGCAGGTCGAGGGAAGCGTCCGCTGAGCACCGACCGGCCGTTGTCGGTCGTTTCCGATCAGTCCACCAGACTGACACTCAAAGGGCCACCTCTTGCGGGGTGGCCCTTTTTCGACAAGGCCGCGCCGGCCGGGCATTGGGCGGCGGCAGTGACGTACACTACTATGTTCCGAGAAATGTTTCACCGTTGCGGCGGTCTTTCCATAGAAGGCCATGGTGAAGATGGCTGAAAAACGTGACTACTACGAGGTCCTGGGCGTCGAACGTTCGGCCGGCGATGCGCAGATTTCCGAAGCCTATCGGAAACTCGCCATGGACTGCCACCCGGACCGGAATCCGGGCGACGAGGAGGCCGTCGTGAAGTTCAAGGAGGCGGCCGAGGCGTTCGAGGTGCTTGGCAATGCCGAGAAACGCGGCCGATACGACACGTACGGTCACGCGGGAATCGACGGGGCGGGCGGCGGATCGCCCCACTTTCACGATGTGGGCGATGTCTTCGAGGCGTTCGGCGACATCTTCGGCGATCTGTTCGGTGGCGGTCGCGGCCGATCGCGGGGACGACGGGTTCGCCGCGGCGCCGATGTGCGTTGCCAAGTGACGATCGGCCTGCTCGAAGCGGCCCATGGCACGTCGAAGGTTTTGAAGTTTCAGCGTCACGAAAAGTGCGAAACGTGCGCCGGATCCGGAGCCAAGCCGGGAACCCAGGCGGAGACTTGTTCCTACTGTGGCGGTCGTGGCCGGGTCGTCCAGTCGACCGGTATCTTCTCGATGCAGACGACCTGCCCGTCCTGCCAAGGCGCCGGATCGGTCGTTCACGATCCTTGCCTCGACTGCAACGGTGCGGGCTATGTGCCGCATCAGGTGACACGGAAGGTGTCGATTCCCGCCGGCGTCGATGACCAAACTCAGTTGCGGCTGACCGGCGAAGGCGAGCCGAGCCCCGCCGGTGGTCCGCCGGGCGACTGCTACGTCGTGATCCGCGTGACCGAGCATCCGTTGTTCCAGCGACAAGGACTGCACATCATCTGCCAGGTGCCGATCAGCTACTCCCAGGCGGCCTTGGGGGCCACGATCGAAGTGCCGACACTCGATGGGCGTGAAGAGATCGACGTTCCGTCGGGCACGCAAAACGGCGAGATCCTCAAGCTCTCGGGCCGCGGCATGCCCAGCCCGAGATACCGCTCGCGTGGAGATCTCGTCGTGCAGTTCTTCATCGAGGTGCCCAAGAAGCTGGGAGCCGAGCACGAGCGATTGCTTAGAGAACTGGCCGAAGTCGAAGACAGTCATGTCACTCCTCAGCGCAAGAGTTTCTTCAAACAACTGAAGGAATACTTTCAGTCCGACTGAGCGGTCGGACGGCATGGAGACCGAAGCGTGTCGAAGAAGAAATCGAAACAACCCGAGCCCGTCGACAGTGGCCACGCCGGCGATGCGCAGGCCGCTTTCCCGCCCAGCGACGTTCCGTCCAGCGATGCCCGGAAGAGCGTGTCGCCGTCCGAGGGCTTGGAGACATCGGCGGCCCGGTTCGATCAGGCCGCTGCCGAACAGATGGCAGCCGACCTCGCGGGCGTGGAGTCGGACGCCGAGCCGATCGAGCCGGCCGACATGGGCGCATCGCTCCGTGCGGAACTGGCCGCTGCCGAGGATCGAGTGTTGCGAAGTCGGGCCGAATTGGAAAACTATCGCAAGCGAGCAACGCGGCAGATGGAGGAAGAGCGTCGTTACGCGAATCTGCCGTTCATGCGAGATTTGCTCCCGGTGATGGACAACCTGGATCGAGCCATCGAGGCCGCCGAGAAGAACCACGACGCGTCGAGCCTGCTCGAAGGCGTCAAGATGGTCGCTCAACAGTTCGAGGGCGTGCTTCAGCAATACCTTTGCCTTGAGATTGCCGCGCTCGGCGAGCCGTTCGACCCGCACCTCCACGAGGCGATCTTGCAGCAACCGTCCGAGCAGCACGAGCCGGGAACCGTGACTATGGTCACGCAGACCGGTTTCCAGTTGCACGACCGGGTCGTTCGTCCCAGCCAGGTCATCGTGGCTTCCCAACCAGAAGATGAATGACGCCGTCACTCCCAAACACTAGAGCCAATCATGCCGACCTACGACTACGTGTGCGACGCTTGCGACCACGAGTTCGAGCTGTTTCAGCAGATCACGGCCGCGACGAAGCGAAAGTGTCCCGAATGCGCTCGGATGAAGTTGCGTCGAAAGATCGGCCCCGGCGCGACGATCATCTTCAAAGGCTCGGGGTTCTACTCGACCGACTATCGAAGCGAGTCGTACAAGAAGGGAGCCGCCGAGGCCAAGAAGGCCAGAGACAAGGGCAAGGCTGGAGGCAAGGACAAAAAGAAGCAGACGGAAACGAAGAAGGCCGAGTAACGCAGGAAGAGTAGGGTGGGCACTGCCCACCAAGAACCAAGGGGAACACATCAAGCGAGTTTTGGGGGGCGGTGCCCACCCTACGGCTTG
>JAZFUB010000280.1:0-6859 GCA_036447015.1 Thermoguttaceae bacterium
CCGCTGGCCAAGGTCAAGACCCGACACTGGCAATGGGCCGGCCCCGAGGGAGCGATCATCACCGAAGTAGCCAACGTCCACACCAACTCGGCCGTGCGTCACTCGGACAAAGCGATGAACGACTTTTTCTTGAACAGTTAGTCGGCATCAAAAAAGCCCCAACGGGGCGGCAGTCAATAGCCCAGGGCGCAAGCCCTGGGGACCGAGCATCACACGATCGGGCGACAGTAGGCACAAGAACAACGCCACTGTCGCCCCTTCGGGGCTTTTGCAACGCAATGAAAACTCGGCGTGGGCAAGAAACGAGCGAGGAGGAAGCGACCCGGGTGCCGCTTCCTCCTCGTGTTGTTAGGTATGGCCGAAACCGACGCGAACTACCCGCCGAGGAAATAGTCGTTCATCGCCTTGTCAGAGTGACGCACGGCCGAGTCGGTGTGGACGTTGGCCACTTCGGTGATGATCGCTCCCTCGGGTCCGCCGTATTGCCAGTGTCGGGTCTTGACCTTGGCCAGCGGGACGAACGTGCCGGGCGTGGCGATCGTTTCGTGCTCGGTCGTCACTTTGCCGCCCATGTGACACTTCGGGATCACGATCTCTTTGCTGAGATTCGGTTCGCCGATGCCCACGATGTGGCTCAGACCCCAACGGACCAGCCAGCCTTCGCGCTTCGCCGGGTTGGTCTCGCCGTCGAGGTGCCAGTGCTCGGGCAGCATCTGCCCCGGCAGAAGGAACAGATCCATCAGCATGTAGCGGTCTTCTTCGTTGTTCATGAACATGTGGGCCGCCAGACCGAGCTTGGTGAACTGGCCCGTGTCGTAGTCCGACACCCAGAGGTTTTCGCGCAGGCCAGGGAAGATCGGATAGCCGTGGTACTTGCACAGCGCGAGGATCGCGTCCTTGCCCTTCTCGACGTCGAACTTGCCGTCGGTCCCATAGAAATCGGCATTGTTGAACGCAATGCCCTTCTTCGCCTCGGTCGCAACCGCCGAAGTGGCCGTCATCGCCAAGCCGATACTCGCAGCGCCGGCCGCCTTGAGCGCGGCCCGTCGATTCATGTTGTCTTCTCGTTTCATCTTTGATTTGTCCTTGCAGTGTTGGAGAAAAACCAGTGGTCGTTGATGGCATGTAAAAACATACGTTCGATTCTTAACGGCAGAAGGGGTCGTGTCAAGCGATTGGCGGTCTGGCGGGTGGCAACATGCCCTTCAATGGGTGGGTTGAGCGAGACCTTGCCGCGGAACTTGGAACCACAGATGAACACGGAACAAGAAAAAGTAGGGGGGGCACCGCCCACCAAAACTCGCTGGACGTGTTCCCCCTTGGTTTTTGGTGGGCGGTGCCCACCCTACGGCTCGATCCGTGTTCATCGGTGTCTATCTGTGGTTCCATTTTTGAGGCACCGCCTGGGCCGAATCGACACACGACTCCAGAAGCGGGCCGCCGCCTGCCGACAACACTTTCCAACGGGGGCGGGAGCAATACCTTCCGAGAATGAGGAGTCCATGGTGCCGTCCACGCAGAAACCGGTCTCTGAGCCCGTCGATTCGACCGACAGACACACCTGGGACGCCGTAGCGTCGTATCGGGCTGCCGTGCTGATCGGTCTGGCCGCTCTGTTGCTGGCCGTGGGTTTGGCATTTTCTCCCAATCGCAATGGCCGCGACGGATCGGTCACTTTGGCCGTCGGCGGTTCGGCACCCGGGAAACTCTCGCAGGACGAGCAACTGCGACGGGCGGCGATCGGCACCTGGCAAGACTTCCATCACGGCAAGCGAACGATGACGCTCCGCGAGGACGGCACCGCCACGATGGTCGTGGAACTGACCGGCATCAAAGCACGGCTCTTCACGCCCCGACTCCAGCTCGATATCGTCTGGTCGGTCGAGGACGGCCGCATGAAGCGACGCACGGTCGGCGGAACCCCGGCCGACAAGGTCGCCTTCGTCAACCGGCGGGCGGGCAAGCAGGTCGCCGAACCGATTCTCGAACTGACCGGCAATCGGCTGCGGTTGCTCGACCGAGACGGAAAGACCAAGTACGACTGGCGCCGCGTGCGATAGCAGTTCGGTCAGTCGTCGATGGCCATCAACAGATCGACGGCATTCTCGGCCGGGCTCTCGTCGCGCAACGTCCGGCTCTTTGTATTGGCCTGTTCGAACTCGTAAAACCAATCGAACTGGACCATCGAGGCCGGAGTCTGATCGCCCTTTCCGCCCGGAATTTCGATCAGCCTCAGCATGGTCAGCGGGTTCGTTTGATTCTCCCGGGCGATGATCTGGTCGGTTCCGTTGACCATGCCGTCGCGGTTGTAATCGTACGGATCGTCGACCGCTGCCAGGTCGACCGGACCGTGCTGGAAGTTTCGGGCAGCGATCTCGTCGGTCGCGTTGACGATTGTGTTGAGCGGCTCATCGCCCGCCTCGGCGATGGCGTTGCCGAAGTAGAAGACGTCCGGTTCGAGCAAGCCGGTATTGCCGGTCGCTTTGACGGTCACCTGCAGCCACTGGTTCTCGATGGCGTTATCGGGCCAAACGATGGTGACCCGATCGGAGCCGTCGATCCCTTCGCCCGGGCGAACGACAACACCCGCCGGGTTCGGAGCCACCGGCCAACTGTCGGGTTGGCCATCGTTTCCAACACGAAAGATGAAGTCGTCGGCAGTGGGAGTTCCGCCCGGTCGGTCGATGTCGACCATCAGGCCGTTGATCCCACGGTTGTAGTTCGTGTAGTTCTGCAGCGTCGCGGTCTGGCCGGCTCGCAATGCCGTCTTGCCCAACCGAGGGTCGACTGCATGATCCGGATCGAGCGCAATCGCATTATCGTCGGTAGGGCCGGCCTCGATGTCGTATCCGTCCCAGTCGCTGTGGTTGTAGAAGAGTTGTCGGCCGACGATTTCCGATGCAGGCTCGGCGATGGTGAGCGGCAGCGAGTCCGATGGCTCACTGGCCAGATCGGCCGTGCCGGAACGGTTGCCGATGTTTACGTCTTGGTTACGCAGCGTCTGGACGGCCGTAATCGCGTGGTCCCCAACACCCAGTTCGATGCCGACATCCATCGTGATGACCGCCAGCCCACCGGAGGCGATCGTCTGGCCGATGGGCGAGCCGTCGGCAAACAGCGTGACCTCGGTGCCGGTGAGCACGCCCAAGACACGAAAACGCAATCCGGCGTTCCGCTCGGTCGTACTGTCATCGTCGACCTCGTTGCCGGCATCACCCACGAGCAATTGCACCAGCGACGGCGCGGCCGGGTGGATCATCACCGGCACCCACTCCGTGTCCCAACTTCTGTCGATCGCTGCCCAAACCCCGACGTAGATGCCCTCAACGCCCACCAATCCGTTGGTCGGCGTCACCGTGGTCAGACCCGTAGCATGGTCGATCTCGAACAGCAAGTCGTCGTTGACGGGGTACGTCTGGCCATCGAAGTAGATCGGATCGTTTTCAATGTCGACCCCGGGCAACGTGACGCTAACCGCCGTGTCAACGGTCGTCTCGATCGGGGCGAGACGCTCAAGGTACGGGCGGGCGTTGCCGTAGTAACCTAAGTCGGGCTGGATCGATACATGGAACGTCTGCGCGGCCGTACCGCTGTGGCCGTCGTCGACCGTTACCGTCACGTCGGCCTTGCCGGTGGTGCCCTCGGGCGCCGAAAGCATCAGCACACCGTTCTCGTCGTCGACGAACACTGTGACCGAGTCCATCACGACCGGCTGTATCGGGCGATTCGAGCCGTCCGTCGTGGTCTCGACGGTCTCGATTGCTGCGAGGACATCGTCGCCTTCGGTGAGAAACGCGAAGACCGCGTGGTTGAAATCCAGGCGTGGTGTCGGTACGGCCGTAATGAAGAACTGCGAGCCGTTCGTATCGTCGCCGCTGTTGGCCATCGACAGGATGCCGGAACTCGTATGTTGCAGCTCGGGATGGAACTCGTCGTCGAACTGGAAGCCGGGGCCGCCGGTCCCATTGCCGATTGGATCGCCGCCCTGGATCATAAAGTCCTCGATGACCCGATGAAACGTCAATCCGTCGTAGAATCCGGCGTCGGCCAGTTCGCCGATCCGTCCGGTGGTTCGCGGCGCGCGGCCTTCGAACAGTTCGAAGATCATGTCGCCGAATCCGCCGACCGATATCCGCATGCTGCGGTTGCCTTCGAGCACGGTCGTTTGCAGCGCGGCATTGGTACTGCGGACGGTATAGCTGAGCGCATCGCCGTCGGCGTCGAACCCATCGAGTGCCACGTGCAACGGCGCTCCAGCGAGGACCGTGACGTCGTCGATCTCAGCCAGCGAGGGAGCGGCCGTAAGGAGCCGCCGCTGCTCAAGTGACTCGAATCGGGCAAGACGCGATCGCGACACGCGCGGAGTCAGGTGTCGATGGTCGGATTGCATACGGCGGTCTCCTCGATTACGACTAGACAGATCCCTCCATTCTGATTAGGACGACCGCGCATGCAAACATTAATCGGCAAGAATACCCCCCTATGGCAGCAAGCTCCTCGACTGCATCCGGTGAGACCCGTCGACACAAATTGCCACCGAAAGAGATCCCACCACGCCCTTCGTACCTCAGGGTCGTGCCACCCGAGCGAATTTGCCGTTCTCCGACCGGTTCGCCATCGCGACGTAACGCATTTTATGCTAACATGTTAAGTGTGACTCGCAGGGCCGTTTTGTTCGTTTTGCACTTTCGCCGATGCAGTGAATGTGGAGAGCCATCATGTTGCAGCGCTTGCTCTGCCTGGGCGTCGTTCTTGGTTCGACCCTGGCCGCCGCGGGCCGTTGCCCGGCTCAACTGGCTGCTCGCGGACCGCAGCCGAATATCATTCTGATCGTGGCCGACGACCTGGGCTACTCGGACCTGGGTTGCTACGGCGGCGAGATCCTTACGCCGCATCTCGATAAGATGGCCGCCAAAGGGTTGCGGTTCACGCAGTTCTACAATGCGGGCCGGAGTTGTCCGAGCAGGGCGGCGTTGTTGACCGGCCTGTATCCGCATGAGGCGGGCGTCGGCCACATGATGAACGACTATCGGCGGCCCGGGTATCGGGGCAATCTCAATCGCGAGTGTGCGACGATCGCCCAGGTCCTGCAAACCGCCGGTTATCGTAGCATGATGTGCGGCAAGTGGCACTTGAGCCGCTACACCGACCCCGGCGGGCCGAAATACAACTGGCCCTTGGGACGCGGCTTCGAAAAGTTCTACGGAACGATCCACGGCGTGGGCAGCTACTTCAACCCGGTGACGCTGACGCGCGACGAGCATTTCATCGCCCCGCCGCAGGGAGATTACTACTATACCGACGCGATCAGCGACCATGCGGTGCAGTACGTCGAATGGGCCGCGCTGTCGGACAAGCCGTTCTTTCTTTACGTGGCCTATTCGGCACCGCACTGGCCGCTGCACGCACCGGCGGAGGTCGTCGCTCGATACCAGGCCCGATACGCGGCCGGTTGGGACGAACTGCGCGAACTACGTCACCGGCGGATGGTGGCGATGGGAATCGTCAAGCCACAGTGGCCGTTGACCGCCCGCGATCCGCGTGTCCGGCCGTGGGAACAAGACGCCAACAAGCGATGGCACCAGCGGCGGATGGAAGTCTATGCGGCCCAGGTCGATCTGATGGACTCGGGCATCGGGCGCATTATGGAAAAGGTCCGTCAGGTCGGGGCCGAGCCGAACACGTTGGTCATGTTCCTGTCGGACAACGGCGGCTGTGCCGAAGAGGTCAGCCCGACGTGGCAGGGAATCCACATCCCCGAGCGGACACGCGCCGGCCGGGCCGTCCAGAAGGGCAACAATCCAAACATCCTGCCGGGCCCGGCCGACACGTATCAGAGCTACGGCGTCGCCTGGGCACAGGCCGGCAACACGCCGTTCCGCCTTTACAAACACTGGATGCACGAAGGAGGGATCGCCACGCCGATGATCGTCTATTGGCCGGCCGCCATCCGCTCGGGCGGTCGACTGACGCACGCCGTCGGACATGTGATCGACGTGATGCCCACGTGCCTCGAAGTGGCCAAGATCCGCTACCCAAAAATCCTCAAAGGCTACACGCTCAAACCCACGTCCGGCCAGAGCCTGGTGCCGATCTTCCAGGGCGCCACAAGACGACCGGGCGCACTCTTCTGGGAGCACGAAGGGAATCGGGCCGTCCGCGACGGCCGTTGGAAGCTGGTCTCTCGATACCCGGGCCCCTGGGAGCTCTACGACATGGACGCCGACCGCACGGAAACGAACAACCTGGCCCCCAAGTTTCCCATCATCGTCCAAGATCTGTCACAAGCCTACGAAGCATGGGCAAAGCGGTCGAACGTGGAGCAGTGGCGGAAGTAGGGTATCTTGCCGAACTGACCCCAACGGGGGCCAACAACAAAGCCCAGGGCTTCGATGTGCAACGCCTACGGCGTAGAGAAGATTCATCGTGCGTCGCGACGCACCCTGCGTTAGCTCAAGCTCTCGCAATCGGAGCAGGATCACCGTGGGTGTCAGACGTGCTTTCGATCGGCATGTTTGGGTGGCAATACTTGCCGAGCTTTTCGCGTAGCGCGGCGGGGGCAAACGGCTTCAGCAGATAGTCTGTTGCCCCGGCCTCGACGGCGTCCACAACATGCTCGCTCTGGGTTCCCGTGGCCGTCACCATGATGATCGGCACTTCGGAGCCCGTGGCACGAATCGTTTCGATCACCTCCAGCCCGCACATGCCGGGCATCTGCCAATCCAGGACGACCAGGTCGAACTCATCTTGCTCAAAGGACGTCACGGCTTCGCGGCCGTCGACCGCCTCGACGACCTCTTCGACCCCGAGGTCTCGAAGCATATCGCCGATGATCGTCCGAATCACGCCGGAATCGTCG